>NZ_WHJI01000066.1:0-26784 GCF_011682155.1 Massilia sp. CCM 8734 | reverse complement strand
AGCGCGCGGCGTCAAGGTTGAGATCGGCGGTTTTGTGGGAGAAGAAATGCGCCGGCAAGTGGCGCAGGAATTGCGACGGGAACTGCGCAGCCGTGCATTCGTGCGCTGAGCGCGTGCGGCCCCTTGCCGCCCCTGCGCGAGGCGATGGGGCGCCGGCGCTGCCGGCCGGCACCGGCCCCGGCACAGCGGCGCCCGCTGGAACGCGGCGCCGTGCCGCACGAGCGTCAGAACTCGTCCCACTCCTCGGTGGCGTGCGCGCTTGCCGGCTTGGCTGGCTTGCCTGGCTTGGCCAGCGCCGGCCGGGCTCCCGCCCTGGCCATCGTCGTCGATGGCGTGGAGCGCGCCACCGCCTGGTGCGCGGCGCTGTGGGTACGGTCGTCCAGCTTGAACACATTGACCGCCCTGGCCAGTTGCGAAGCCTGGAACTGCAGGCTTTCGGCCGCGGCGGCGGCTTCTTCCACCAGCGCCGCATTCTGCTGGGTCACGCCATCCATCTCGGCAATCGCCTGGTTGACTTGCGAAATGCCCTGGCTTTGCTCGCCGGTGGCAACCGTGATCTCCGCGATGATGGCGTTGACCCGGCCCACGCTGGCCACCACCTGCTCCATCGTGCTGCCAGCTTCATCGACCTGGCGGCTGCCGATCGCCACCTTGCCGACCGAATCGTCGATCAGGGTCTTGATTTCCTTGGCCGCCGCCGCACTGCGCTGGGCCAGGTTGCGCACTTCCGAGGCCACCACCGCGAAGCCGCGCCCCTGCTCGCCCGCGCGCGCCGCTTCCACCGCCGCGTTCAAGGCCAGGATATTGGTTTGGAAGGCAATCCCATCGATCACGCTGATGATGTCGACGATCTTGTTCGACGACTCGTTGATCGAGGTCATGGTGGCGATCACCTGCGACACCGCCGCCCCGCTCTTGCGCGCCACGTCGGAAGCGGACGCCGCCAGCTGGTTGGCTTGCTTGGCGTTCTCGGCATTATCCCGCACGGTCGCGGTCAATTGTTCGATCGAGGCGGCCGTTTCTTCCAGCGAACTGGCCTGCTGCTCGGTGCGCGCCGACAAGTCATTGTTGCCATGCGCGATTTCCGCACTCGACTGCGCCACGTTGTCGGCGCTTTCGTGCACCTGCACCAGCACCGCATGAATCTTGGCCACGAAGGCGTTGAAGCCCTCGCCGATCACCGCCAGTTCATCCTTGCCGCGCACGTCCAGCCGCACCCGCAGGTCGGCTTCGCCCGACGACAGACTGGTCATTGTCGCGCCCAGGGTACGCAGCGGACGGGTCAGTCGCGACACCACCGTCACCAGGATGCCCCCGGTGGCCACGGCGCACACCAGCGCCACGATCAGGGTGTAGAGCAGCAGTTCGCGCGCCGACGCGGTGGCCACGGCTTTGGGAAAGCTCAGATCCACGCTCCACGGCGCGATATCGGCATGGATCGACAAGGGCTGCAACAGGCGGATGTTGCCATGGCCATCGTCAAATTCATACGGTTTGCCCTGCTTGATGCGTTCGAGCGCGGCCGCCGGCAAATCGTCGGCCGCCTTGCCCAGCCTGGCCGCCTGGGGATGGCTGGCGTACACGCCGCCATTCGAAATGAGCGACAATTTGCCGCCCTCGATCACCTTCAGCCCGGCCAGGATGGCGGTCAGGCGCGGCAGCATGAAGTCGGCGCTGGCCGTGCCCTTGAACTTGCCTTCCACGATGATCGGCGCCACCAGCGAGGCCATCAGCACATCCTTGCCCCCCACCGGATACACGTACGGCTCGGTAAAATAGACCTTGCCGCTGCCCTTGGGAATGTCGTACCAGTCATTCGCGCCTGCGGCGGTGCCGAACACGATCGGTTCGATACTCACCGCATTGCTGGCGTCGCGCGTAAAGTACGGCATGAAACGCCCGCTGGCGTCGTAGTGCGGCTTCTTGTCGGCGAATTCGGCATCCTTGCCGTCGAGTTCGTTCGGCTCGAAGGTCACCGCCGCGCCGATCAAGTCCTCCGTCCCGAGCAGGGTGGCGCGGGTCAGTTCGTAGATCTGCTCGCGCTGCAAGGGCTGCTTGACGGCCATGGTCGCGCGCATCGCCGAGCCCAGGCTGATCACGCTGGACAGGTTGCTCGACAGGCGGCTCTGCAAGGCGCCGACGACTTCGCGCGAGGACGTGCGCGCCAGCTCCATGGCCGCCGCTTCCGCGCTGGCGCTGCTTTTGACGCCGATCACGACCGCTGTAACGGTAAGGCTGAGCACCACCAGCCCAGTGGCGGCGATGCAAATCTTGCTGTTCAGTGAAAGACCCGATCCGAATGCTGCCATGGTTTTTTTATCCTCTGTCGGTGTATCGAACATCAAAATGTCTTGGTCAGCGCCACCACGAAAGTGCCGACGGCCGGATTCGACACCGCGATCTTGCCTGATGAGTCGGGAATGCCGAGCGTGTACGCATCATAGGCATTGGTGGCGCCGCGCGCCTTGGTGTACGCGCCCGACATCGCCCAGCCGCCGTCGAAGGCCTTGCTGATGCCCACTTTGAGGTCGCGCCAGTTCCAGATGTCGTTGCCGGGACCGTCCACCCGACCATCGCCCGCGTGCAGGTTGAGGGTGTAAGCCGAGCCAAGGTCGACATTGGCGCCGATGTCCAGGTAAGCGGTGCCGCGCGCGTTGGTGATGCCGAAAAATTCCTTGGTGTAGGTGCTGTTGTACTTGGCGTAGAAAAATTTGTAGGTCATGCCCAGCGACAGCTCGCCGTAGTCGTAGGTGGTGGCGGTGGCGCGGTACTCGGCGCCAGGGTATTTGTAATAGTAGAGCAGCGCGCTGTAGCCGATCGGCCCGGCGGTTCCGGTGTAGCCGCCGTACAGGTCGATTTCGAGCGTGCCATCTTCGATGAAGCGGTTGCTCACGGTCGACATCCAGACCCCGGCCGACCAGCCGCTCGGGTGGCCCAGGTCGAAGCCGCCTTGCAGCGCCGGCTTGCCCCAGGTCTGGCGAAAGCCGCGCGAGATGTATTGCGAGGCCAGGGTGACGTTGGCGGTCATGGTGGCGGCCGGCGCGGCCGCAGGGGCAGGCGCAGCACTGTCGGTGGCCTGGGCCGATGCCTGGGAAGCGCACGCGAACAGGCTGGCAAGGGAGAGAGCAATGCGGTGCTTGACGATAGAAGGCATCTTGAATTTTCCGTAAGGTTACTGGACGCGCAAGGACAGCCGCACCAGGTACATCTTGAGCGAAGTGTCAGACGAGGGTCAGGTCAAACGTGCGGCAAACTCTGCCGGCGAGCTTGGGGCCGGCAGCGGCACCCGGTCATGCTGGGGGCTTGAAACAGGTGGGCGCGCGCAGACGCGCGCCCATGCATGAAGAATAGGCGCGAGCGCGCGGCCATGTCAAACGTGTTGCACTACGAGAAGGAAATCCGTTGTATAACGGAGAGAACAGCTGACAATCGGCCAAGATGGCGGCGCGCGCGCATGCGCGCGCCGTCGTTGACGACCTCCAGGGGACCGTTGATCGGTCCGCTTACTGCGCCACGCCTGGCGCCTTGCCGACGCCGCTGCCGCTGCCGCTGCCGCCAGTTGGCCCGTACACCGTTTCCAGCGCCAGCGCTTCGCTGGCCCGGTAAATCGTATCGTGGCGCTCCTTCGGCATCGGCCTGAAGCTCAGGCTGACCCCAGCCGGCGCATGCGCCAGCAGCGACGCCGCCAGGCGCGCCGTGCCGGGCACGATATTGTCTTCATCGGCCGAGGTCAGGAAAATCTTCTTCTGCCGGGCCGGCAGCGCCTTGACGCTGGCGTCCGCCGTGCGCACCAGCGCTTCATCGTTCCACCACAGGCTGGGGCTGATCGCCACGTAGCGGTCGAACAGGTCCGGCTCGACCAGCAAGGTCTCGACGATGAACAGGCCGGCCAGCGACTCGCCCACGATCCCCTTGTCGGCCGTGACGCGGTAGTGCGATGCGATATAGGGCATCAGCTCGCTGCGGATGAACTGGCGGAACGCCGCCGAGCCGCCCACGCGCACGGCGATTTTCTTGTCGTTCTCAACCGTGGTCGGGCCGGTCAGGTCGCGCCGGCGCTCGGTGTTTTCGATTCCCACCAGCAGCACCGGCGGCATGCGCCCGGCCGCCACCAGGGTTTGCACCGTCTGCGCGACGTGCGGGAAGTCTTCGGCCTGGCCGCCGTCCGGCATGTACAGCACCGGCAGCGGCGCTCCGTCTTTGCCGCCGTGGCCGGCCGGCGCAAACACATTGATGCGCCGCGTTTCGGACAGCACCGTCGATGTCAGCAGGAACGTGTGCGACTGCAAAGTTGGGGCGGCAGGCTGGGCGGACGGCGCGGCGGGCAGGCCGGCCGGCGCTTGGACGGCGGCGCAGCAAACGGTCAGGGCGAACAAGATTTTTTTCATAGGAAATCCATGGGCGAGAGAACGCTAGTCTGCCACTAAAACATTGTCTATACAACACAGTACGACATCAGGCCAAGCGCCGCCGTGTGGAAGACGCGCAGGATCTGAGCCCGCTCACGCCGGGCGCGCCGCAGCCAGTGCCAGCAACTGCGCGCGCACCTGTGGAAAATACGCCGGCCGCTCGGCGCGCGCCAGCAGCCAGTCGAACCAGGCGCCGTCGGCGGCCAGCCGCACCACGCCCAGCAGCGGCGCGCCATCGGTAGCGGCGTGCAGCGCCAGCCGGTTTGCCAGCCACGCGTCCCAGCGCTGCTTGAGCGCGGGATCGGCGATCAGCGACACCGGCAAGGCAACGCTCCACGGATTATCCGATGTCTCGGGCGGCTCGTCGAACACCATGCGCACGTAGGCGCGCGTAAAACATCCGTAGGCGCCGTCGTCCCCGGCCAGGCAGGCGTCCAGGCCCTCGTCGAAGCGCGCGATCATGTCGTCGAACATGCTCTCGACCAGCGTCTGCTTGTTGGCGAAATGGTGGAACAGGCCGCCTTTGCTCACGCCGGCGGCCTGCGCCACGGCCTGCACGGTGACGCCGGCCAGGCCTTCTTCCACCGCGATCTTCGCCGCGCAGCCGAGCAAGGCGCGGCGCACCCGCTCGGGTTCCTTCTTCCTGGTCGACGCGGCTGGCGCGTTCAATGCGCCACCGACGTCGAAAACGCCTGCACCAGCACCACGCCGATGACGATCAGGCCGATGCCGATGATCGCCACCGGGTCCAGGCGCTGCTTGAACACGATCACGCCGATGAGCGCCGTCAGCACGATGCCCACCCCGCCCCAGATAGCGTACGCCACGCCCAGCGGCACATGTTTCAGCGCCAGCGACAGCAGGTAGAACGAGCCGGCGTAGAACACGGCCATCAGCGCGGTCGGCAGCATTTTGCTGAACTGCGCGGACTTGCCGAGGAAGGTGGTGCCGATCACCTCGCAGATAATGGCGCCCGCCAGGGCAAGATAAGAAAACCAGGCTGTCATGCTCGAACTCCGCGTCATCAAGAACCCGGACTATAACATACCGACCGAACGGTATGTTTCAAGAAACATTACTCAACGGACTATTCGGCTGCCCGCCCTTGCTGCTAGTGTCCTGAGTTGGAAATTCGTTGACTATAAATATGGCGAAATCGTGCTGAGACAAGGAAGAAAGCGCAGACAGGCAGGCGCCTGGCGAGCATTTGTGACGCGGTATCGGCGCGATTATCGCCATATTTATTCTACGAATTTCTAACTCAGGACACTATACTGCAAGCGGCGCACCGGCCGCCCCATGCCGCTCACGATTCGACGACAATGACAATATCACGACTGATTTCCCTGCCTGCGCTCGCGGGTTCCTGCGTGCTGGCCCTGTTGGGCGCCAGCGTGCAAGCGGCGGCGGCGGCGCCGGTGCCGGCCACCGACGCCGAGATCCTGGCCATGATGAAGGCGCGCGTCGATATCGATAAAAAAGGCAGCGGCATGGTGGTCGGCCTGATCGATGCGGGCGGCAGCCGGGTGATCTCGTACGGCGCCTTGAGCATCGGCGGCGCGCCGGCCGGCGCCGACTCGGTGTATGAAATCGGCTCGATCACCAAGGTCTTCACCGCCACCCTGCTCAGCGACATGGTGCTGCGCGGCGACGTCAAGCTGGACGATCCGATCGGCGCCTGGCTGCCCGCCGGCGTCAAAACGCCGCAGTTCAAGGGTAAGCCGATTACCTTGCGCGAGCTGTCGGCGCAACTGTCGGGTTTGCCGAGCATTCCGGCCAACCTGGCGCCGGCCAATCCGGGCAATCCGTTTGCCGATTACACGGTGCCGCAACTGTACGCGGCGCTGGGCGATTACGTGCCGACGCGGGCCAGCGGCGAGGTGTATGGCTATTCGAACTACGGCGTCGGCCTGCTCGGACATATCCTGACCCTGCGCGCCGGAAGCGATTTCGACACCCTGGTACGCCAGCGCATCGGCAAGCCGTTGGGCATGGACAGCACCGCCATCGCCCTGGGCGCGGCGATGAAGAAACGCCTCGCGACCGGCTACGGCATGCCCGGCAAGGCGTCGCAGAACTGGGATATGCCGGCGCTGGCCGGCATGGGCGCCCTGCGCTCGAGCACGACCGACCTGCTCAAATTTGTCGGCGCCAACGCGGGCCTGATTCCCTCGCCGCTGTATCCGGCGATGCAGGCCGCGCACAAGCCGCAGCACCCGCTCGGCAAGCAGCCGGGCGAATTCATCGGCCTTGGCTGGCATATTCTCGACAAGTTCGACTCGCACATCGTCTGGCATAACGGCGGCACCGCCGGCTACCGCACGTTTATCGGCTTCGATCCGGACACGCGGCGCGGCGTGGTGCTGATGTCCAATTCGCACAGCGGCTCGGACGATATCGCGCGGCGCGCCCTGAACCGCGCCTTCCCGCTGACAATGTACAGCCCTCCGCCGGCCTTGCTCGATGCGCTGGCGCAGCGAGGCTACGAGCAGATCGACGCCGTCTACCACGACCTGCGCGCCGCCGATCCGCAGTTCAAGCTGGAAGAAGTGTTCGTCAACCAGTGGGCTTACGAGCTGCTGATGCAGGGCAAGCTGAAAGACAGCCTGGCGCTGTTCAAGTTCAACGCCACGCTGTACCCGGCCAGCAGCAACGTGTTCGACAGCCTGGGCGAAGCGTATGAAAAGAATGGCCGCCCGGACGAGGCCATCGCCAGCTACCGGCGCGCGCTCGCCCTCGATCCGCAAGCGAAGAACGCGCAGGACAGCCTGACACGGCTGAGCGCCCCGCAACAAGCCAAGTGAAGCGCGGGCGCGTTCAGCCGCGCCGCCCGAGCAAGCCCCACAAGCGCACCGACATGCTGGCCGGCTTGCCCGGCGGCGCATAACTTGGCCCCGGCGCAACATGCACAAAGCCGGCAAGTCGCAGTTGCATGGCCAGTTCGGTAACGAGCTGGTCGAAGTCCTGCCACAACAGCTCGGGGCCGCCGCTATAGACATTTCCCAGCCTGCTTTCGTTCAGGACCAGGCCGGGGTGCGGTGACTCGCGCGCACGCCACTGTGCAAAACAGTCGTCCACACTGTAACGTCCGCATTGGATCCTCTCCCACGCCGGGTGCAGCGCGATCGTTTGATCGAGCAGCCAGTTGAAGCACCCCAGGGGCGTTTTATCGCGCCGGCACTCCTCTTCCAGGACCGCCCAAACGACAGCGGCATCGACCGTATTGGCGCGTAACACGAGAATGATGTCCATCATGTCCTTGAAGCGCGGCCGCACCATACACTGATGCAGCTTCCACGCCACCTGCAGTTCGATCGCCACGCTCTTTTTCACCATGAACGCATCTCCCATGCGGGGCTGGTACAGCAAGGGCTGCGGCGGCGGCTCCAGGCGCAGGCCAAAACTGACGTCGATGTCAACATCAAGATAGTCATCGCCGATCCACGCGTCGATATCGGTATTCACAGTCGGAAAATCGTCGTCCATCACGTAGTCGATATTGCGCCAGAACGCATTTTTAGAAAAGCTGTCGAAGCGAATGCCGTCGTCGCAATCGGTTTCGGTGACGGCCGTCGCCCAGGCAGTGAGCTCCTTCGCATCGAGCGCGCCCAGGCCGACCCAATCGAGGTCGCCGGGCATGCGCCGCCAGCCCTGGTCGATCTGCTGGCCGGTAACGTAGCTGCCCTTGAGCATGAACGGACCGTCCACCATCGCGGCACGGCGAAGAAAGGCTTCTTCCGCCACCAAGCGCCGGACCACATTGTCGTGCATGTCGTGTTGCGCGGCGTAGTCCGTGATTTGTTGCATCGTTATTCTCATCATGCCTGCTCCAGCCATCCCTTATCGAGTGCAAGATTGCTGTCGTAGACGACGCTTTCCCACTGTTGTTTTTCAATTAGCCATCCGTGCGCGTCGAGCGCCCCGGTCAATTCCGCCACGCGCGCGCGCAAGCTGGCATGCCCGCCTGTTTCGCGCAAGGTGACGTAGCGGAGGTCGCCGCCGCGGATCGCGTTGTTCGACAAATGAGCGCCGAAGGGCGCGCACAGCGCCGCCAGTTGCAAGCGGATTGGCTCAGGCACGAGCATGCGGCCGTGCCATTCAAAGTAATGGTGGCGGGCGGGCACTACGGGTTGCGCATCGGGCGAGGCATCCTGCTCGATCTTGCAGCGCACCACCTCAAAACCGGCTTGCGCCGCCTGCCCGGCCAGCGCCTGCGCATGCGCGATCACCTCATCGAGCTGGCCGGCGCGGCGCAAGGTCAGCATTGGCTGCACCGGATGAATGCCGCGCGCCAGAGCGATGACCATGGGCTTGGCGCCGGTCGCGGCGGCGAAGCGCTCCAGCGCGTCCCACTGCGCCGCAGCCAGCGGTGCGGTGGTCAGGTGAATTTCATACATGTGCTTCCAGTGGCGCGCGGCCTGAATTGTCGAAAAGCCAATATGATACAGTGGACGGACAATCCATCACATCAAGCAAACAACGCCGCCATGAAAATCAAACAACTGGAACCCGCCGACTCCCGCCTGCGCCTGACATGCGAAGGCCTGCTGATCGGCGACATCGATTCCTTCGCCGCCCTCATGGCACTTGCCGACGAACAGGCCACAAGCCATCCGGGCACGATGATCCTGTTGTCGCTTGACGACCTGGGCCAGTCCGAATACACCTCGGGCCACGCCACCGCCAGCCTGCAACTGGACGACACGGACGGCTATGACACCAGCAAGCTGGCCCCTGCCGCCTACGAGAACGGACGATACCTGGGCGACCTGGCCACCCCTTCCGAATTTTTCATCGTCGAAGAAAATTTCAGGAAACTCTGCACCGGCGCCGACTTTGCCGCCGCATGCGCGCGCGGGATCAAGATCGAAGACGACGAACTCGATGCGCTCGAGGCCATCAACGCCGACCCCGGCCTGCTCCTTGACAGCGAGGTCATCCTGCGGCGGGTTCCGGTGAGCGCCCCTTCGATGATGCTCAGCGCCGTTCCCAACGGCTACTTCAGCTGCGACCTCGATCCGTCGGAGAATTACGCCCTGGCCGAACTGCTGCGCGAACGCTATGGCTACAGCCTGTTTGGCATGGGCGCCGCCTGCATCGGCTTGCGGCGTGCAGCGCCCCTTCCCGCCGACGCGGCGCAGGCATTGGGACGCGACCTGGCGCGCCTCTACAACTGCGCGGAAGACGCCGCCAGGGTGGCGCGCCTGGCGCAACTGGGCGCCGGTCGATGCTACCTGCTGCTCAAATACGTCGAGTATTTCGACAACACGTAAGCGGGTCAGGCCCAACGCCGATTTTTTGTCAGCACAGCCTGCGCATGCCCGTGGCGAGCGCTTTTTTCAGGCGTTCTCCACCTGCGGCGCCGCCAGCGCCGCGCGCCGTCCCGACGTCATCAGAAACACCACGTAGCCGGCCAGCAGCAAGCCGGCAAACACCAGCGCCATGACGAGGTTGTAGTACACCATCGTCCCCAGGCAGACCAGCGCCCCGAGCAAGGCGAACAGCGGGAAGAACGGATACATCGGTGCGCTGAACGGCCGCACCATTTCCGGTTCGCTGCGGCGCAGCTTGAACAGCGCCAGCATGCTGACGATATACATCGTAATTGCCCCGAACACCGACATGGTGACGATATTGGCAGTCAGGGTCTGGCCGCCGATCTTGATCAATTCATCGCTGTAGATCGCCGCGATCCCGACCACGCCACCGGCCAGCACAGCCCGCTGCGGGGTCTTGAAGCGCGGATGGATTTTGGCGAAATAATGCGGCAGATAACCTTCGCGGGCGAGCGCGAAGATCTGGCGCGAATAGCCGAAGATGATGCCGTGAAACGATGCAATCAGGCCGAACAAGCCCAGCCACACCAGCATATGCAGCCAGCCGCTGCTGCCGCCGACGATCATCTTCATCGCCTGCGGCAGCGGATCGTTGATGTTCGACAGCTTGGTCCAGTCCCCCGCCCCGCCCGCGAACAACATCACGCCCAAGGCCAGCGCCACCAGGGTCAGGATGCCGCTCACATACGCGATCGGAATCGAGCGGCGCGGGTCCTTGGCCTCTTCGGCGGCCATCGCCACCCCCTCGATGGCGAGGAAAAACCAGATTGCGAACGGAATGGCGGCGAACATGCCGGGAACGGCCGCCATGCTGAAGCTATCCTGCCCGGCCCAGCCGCCCTTGGTGAAGTTATCCAGCGAAAACCCCGGCGCCACCACGCCCATAAACACCAGCAATTCGAAGATCGCCAGCAGCGCCAGCATCAGTTCCAGGGTGGCCGCCACCTGCACGCCGAGCATGTTCATGGTCATGAAAATCACATAAGCGCCGACCGCCACAAGCTTGGGGTCGAGCGCGGGAAACTGCACGTTCAGGTAGGCGCCGATGGCCAGGGCGATGGCGGGCGGGGCGAACACGAATTCGATCAGCGTTGCGGCCCCGGCAATATAGCCGCCCACCGGGCCGAAGGCGCGCTTGCTGTAGGCGAACGGGCCGCCGGCATGGGGAATCGACGTGGTCAGCTCGGTAAAGCTGAAGATGAAGGTGGTGTACATGGCGGCGATGAAGATGGCCGTGACGGCAAAGCCCAAGGTGCCGGCCGAGGCCCAGCCGTAGCTCCAGCCAAAATACTCGCCGGAGATAACCAAGCCGACGCCGATCCCCCACAATTGAAAGGTGCTTAATGCTTGCTTGAGCGCGGGCGCGCCTGCGGTGTTCGCGTTCATGAGTCACTCCAGTCCGGGTAAGGTGGGGAAACGTGATACGAAGATTGCTCGATGCGGCCAGCGAACGCGCGTGCGATGGGGCCATCGGCGGCGCAACAACGATGCTGACGAGTTAAGTATGCCGTTAAATCAACGGTTTTGGGGAAGAGTTCGCTCGACAATGCGCAACTCAGCGCAACTCAGCGCAACTCAGCGCATTGTCGGCGTGCGGCGCCGGCCGGCGCCAGGGCTAAGGGTAGCTCTTGAGCAAGACCTGCTCGCTCAAACTGTTCAACGATTGCTGGCGCTGCTCGTCCTTTTGGTCGTCCGACAAGCGTGTTTGACCAGTCAGGTAGGGCGACAGCGCCGCCAGCAAGTCGCGCTGGAACGATTGCTGGCCGGGCGTGACCATATCGGACACCAGCTTGCCCATCACATAGCTCAGCACCCGGGCCGACTGGCTGGCGGACTGATTGAGCGTGGCCTTGAGCAAGTGTCCGTCGCTGTAGGCCAGGTTCATATCGCTGCTGGCCGCGTCCTTGATCTGATGATAATCGTAGTTCTGCGATGCTTCGGTGTGATCGAGCCTCAACACGGCGCCGGGCGTGCTCGGCGTGTGAAAGCTCGCGTTCAGCTCGGACTTCTGCTGCTGCGAGACGGTGCGCTCGCCCCGGCTCGGCCCGCCGACGCTGGTGCTTTGCGACAACTCGTAAGCAAAGCTGTCCTGTTCGCTCGGACGCATCGGATTGATCGCAGTCGACGCCTGGCTGACCGAGGCGTTGAAGTCGGCCAGCCCGCTCAGCGCGGCATGGTCGGCAGCCGCCAGCTCCCACTTGCCGCCCGTGGCCACGCCGCCGCGCGGCTGCGCGGCGCCGACATTGGTATTGAGGCCGGTAAAAGCTTCCTTGAACATCGTCATCAGGCCGGCATCGGCCCGGCCCCGGCTGGCCGCCTGGTCGAACTGCTTGAGATGGCTGGCCAGCGCCCTGGCCTGCTGTTCCGGGCTGCCCAGTCCCGACAGATTGCCGGTATCGACGCTGACCGAGGCCGTGCCGGATGGTCCGCTCAGGCTGACCTTGCGTTGCGCGCCGTCAGCATGAAAGGCGAGCGACTGGGTCGTTTCCGGGTCGCTGGCCAGTTTGATCGTGGCGCGCAGGTCGACCGAGGCCAGCACGGCCGGGTCGAATTGCGTCAAGCCCTGCAGCCGGACCGAGGGCGGGTCCTGCGTTATGCCGTCGATCGCCTCCTGGAAGCCATCGGCCAGGCCGGCCAGCGCGCTGCGCTCGGCATCGCTCAGTTCCGCGCTACTGCTCATGCGCACCGCCAGGCCATCGTCGGTGTTATCGAGCGACAAGGTGACCTCCACCCCGCTTTTGGTGCTGATGCTGAGCGAAATCTTGTCGTTCCCCAGTCCGTGCAAGGCCGGCGCTGCGGCCGCCACACCGTAGGGCGAGGCCGGCATTGCGGCCGGGGCCAGCTGGACCGATTGGGAGACGTTGCCGCCCTCGCCCCGGAACTGGCCCAGCAAGGCGGCACCAAGGCCGCTGAAACGGCCGGCCGCCGAGCGCGCGCCGACATTGGCCGCCATTAACGCGCTGACGCCGTCCTGCGCCGTGGATTCCCAGCTGAGGCCGGGGCGGCCCGAGGCGGAGGCGGACAGGCTCTGCGGGCTGAGCTTGACGATGGTCGACGCTGCCGGTTTCTGGACAACTTGCGCGTCGGCGCGTTGAGCGCTCGGCGCCGGGCTGCGCACGGGGGCGGCATTCCAGCTGGGAATGGAAGAGATAGCATTCATGTTCGCGAACCTTGAGAAAATAGTCTATTTGTCAACTGAACACTTCAAGACGGCCTGACCGTCGAAGCAACGTTGACATAAGCCTATATCGGCGAGGAAATGCAAATCATGAGACTTGAGGCAAAATTCGCTATTTTGAAATGTTGCGAGTCGCATAAGCGCTATTTTTTTATGGCCCCGACCGGCGATGCCTCGTCATCAGCCGTGCTGTTGGCAGGCCAGCGCCTTGAGCCAGCCGTTAGTGGCCCACCCAAGCCATATTGACAAACTATTAAGCCGCAGCTGACAATACCGCTCATGCACACATCTCCCCTCATCGACATTGGACTGAACCTCGCCAGCCACCGCTTCACGCGCGACTGGAAACAAGTGATCGCGCGCGCGCACGACGCCGGTGTCGAGCGCTTCATTTTGACTGGCACATCGCTCAAGATTTCCCAGGAAGTGGCGCTGCTGACCGAAAAAATGACCCCGGGCACTGCCTACTTCACCGCAGGCATTCATCCCCATTACGCGTCCGAGCTCAACGCCGACGCACTGGCCCGGCTGCGCGCGTTGCTGTCGCATCCGAATGCCGTGGCGGTGGGCGAAACGGGGCTCGACTACAACCGCGACCTGTCGCCGCGCAATGTGCAGCGCGCCGCGCTCGAGGCGCAGGTCGAACTGGCCTGCACGGTCGGAAAACCCTTGTTCCTGCATGAGCGCGAGGCCGCGGACGACCTGCTGGCAATCCTGGATAATTTCAGGGACCGTTTGCCGAAATGCGTGGTGCACTGCTTCACCGGTAGCGAGGCGGTCGCGCGGCAGTATATCGACCGGGGCTTTTATCTCGGCATCACCGGCTGGGTCGGACAGAAAAACCGCAACCAAGACCTGCTGGGCGCGCTGCAAGTCATCCCGCCCGGGCGCACGATGCTCGAAACCGACGCGCCCTACCTGACGCCGCCCGGCTACTCGCCCGCCATTGCGGGCAGAAACGAACCGGCTGCGCTGCCGCGCGTTGCCGAACTGCTGGCCATCGCGCGCGGCGTGCCGGTCGAGCAGGTCCGGGCCGATGCCCATGCGGCGACCATGGCGTTCTTCGGGCTGGCGACGCTGCACCCGGCGCTCGGCTGACTCTGTTCAAGGCGGATGCGCGGCGATTTCCTGAAGCAGTCCGCCGTGCGCCTTGTCCCGGCACCCGGCACACATTGACGTGGCCAGGCGCGGTGAATGCCTGATTTTTATCCGGGAACCATGTGTTTCAGGTGCGTCATCGCATTCTCCCGGTATCATCCGCCTCTCACTTTGCCCGGCCTTGTGCCATTTCGCACCATTTATGACTTCTTTGATCGATACCAACCCGGCCGACCCGTTAACCGCCTTGCGCACCCTGGCGGAACTGTTTTCCTGGCGCGTCAAGCACACGCCCCTTGCCAACGCATATTTACGCTACGACGATACCGGCGAGCGCTGGATGCCGATTTCCTGGCAGGCCATCGGCGACCAGGTCGAGCGCATCGTCCACGCCCTTGCGGGGCTGCGCCTGGCGCGCGGCGCCCGCGTCGCCATCTTGCTGCCGAACGGAATCGATGCGGTCGCTGTCGACCAGGCCGCACTGGCGCTGGCGTGCGTGCCGGTACCGATGCATGCGCTCGACAACCCGGCCAGCATCGCCTACATCCTGGCCGACAGCGAGGCATCGGTATTGGTGGCCCAGTCGTGCGCGCAGTGGCAGGCGATCGCCGCCGTCGGCATGGCGCTGCCGGCCTTGCGCCAGGTCGTCATCATGGACGCCGCCGGACTGGCCCCGGCAGTTGGCGCCGAATGCCCGGTGCTGGCTTTCCAGGACTGGCTGATCGCGCGCGCGGACGGCGAAACTGGCCTGCGCGAAGCGCCCCGGCACGACGACCTGGCCGCGCTGGTCTACACCTCGGGCACGACGGGTAAACCCAAGGGCGTCATGCTCACCCACGACAATGTGCTCGAAAACGTGAAGGCGACCATGCAGCGGGTGGCGCCGCGCGCGGACGACGTGTTCCTGTCGTTCCTGCCCCTGTCGCACACCTTCGAGCGCACGGCCGGCTATTACCTGCCGATCGCGTCCGGCTCGTGCGTGGCGCACTCGCGCTCGGCGTCGCGGCTGGCCGTGGAGATGAAGGCGGTGCGACCTACCATCCTCATTTCGGTGCCGCGCATTTACGAGCGCGTGCACGGCGCGATCGAAGCGAAACTGGCCGCTTCGGCCCTGAAACTGCGCCTGTTCGCGATGGCGCAAAGGGTGGGCTGGCGCCGCTTTTGCCGCGCGCAGCAACTCGCCGTGCCGGACGGCGCGCCAGCCTGGCTGGACGAGCTGCTGTGGCCTTTGCTCGACAAGCTGGTGGCGTCCAACATCCGGGCCCAGTTCGGCGGACGATTACGCTTGGCCGTGAGCGGCGGCGCAGCACTGCCGCAGGCGATCGCGCGCTGTTTCCTGGCCCTTGGGGTGCCGGTGCTGCAGGGCTACGGCATGACCGAAACCTCGCCCGTGGTCGCGGCCAATGGGCTCGACGACAACGACCCGGCCACGATCGGCCGGGCGCTGCCCGGGGTCGAAGTACGCATCGGCGAGATGCAGGAGCTGCAGGTGCGCGGCCGCAGCGTGATGCGCGGCTACTGGAAGCGCGAGGCCGACACGGCGGCCGCCTTCATCGATGGCTGGCTGCGCACCGGCGACCAGGCGGTGATCGAGAACGGGCGCCTGCGCGTTCTGGGACGCATCAAGGAAATCATCGTCACCTCCACCGGCGAGAAGATCGCGCCGTCGGACCTGGAGCAGGCCATCACGGCCAGCCCGGTGTTCGAGCAAGCCTACGCGTTCGGCGACAATCGGCCGTTCATCGCCTGCGTGGTGGTACTGAGCCAGGCCGGATGGGCTGCGATGGCCGCTGAGCTCAAGCTCGACCCCGAGGCCGCCGACAGCCTGCGCGCGCCGGCCGCCGCGGCGCTGGCCTTGAAGCGCATTCGCGAACTGACCAAAAGCTTCCCGCATTATGCGCAGCCGCGCGCGGTGGCCCTCACGCGCACACCGTGGACCAGCGAAAACAGCTTGCTCACGCCCACCCTGAAGCTCAAGCGCCTGAACCTGGCGAACCACTTCGCGGCCGATATCGAACGGCTTTATCAGCGTTGAGCGTACCCGGCATGCATCGACGCGTGCGCAGCAGGCCGCCGACCGGCGCACAGGGCGCGCCGCCGTCGGCCTCGGTGCATGCCGGTTCCGGAACCGGCCAGCGATGCGGCGCCGGATACGGTCCCGATGAACCGTCCGGCGGGCGGTGTCAGCCTGCCAGCGCCGCCGGCCGCTGACGTCGACGCCGCGCGGCCCCGGCGACCAGCCCCATCCCCGCGATGAGCATTGCGTAGGTGGACGGTTCCGGCACCGCCGTGACCTCGGCAAAGCTGGTCATATACGCCCCCATTGGGTCGTCTCGGTCCACCATCCGATACCGATGCCGCTCTGCGCCGGGTCAAACCGGATCGCATACGGTTGGTCCGCCGTCGCCGAGGCACGTACGTCGATCGTCCCGAAAACAAAATCGGTCGAGTCCCTGAACCACATTTGAAGGTCGTGCCGGCTGTCGGTACGGCGGCCTATCATCGTCGCCTGCTGATCGCCTACCGACAATCTGCTGTCCGGAAGACTGAACGAAAACGAGTTCAGGTAGAGCGAGGTTTCCGCAAAATTCTTGGTCGACCCGGCGTTGGCCCAGGGAGCGCGGGAGTCCTCGAACGTGAAGCGGCCGACGATCTTGTCGCCCACATTGATGATGCGTGTCTGCGCCGGGTCCCAGCCATTGTATTCGGCCGGATTGGGGGCATCGTCGTACACCGGCCGCATTGACCCGACAGTGGCGGAGAATTCGTAGACGTGCAGGGCCGCATACGCCGGCTGGGAGAAAAACGCCGTGGCAAGCACTGCTGCGGTCGTCCAACTTCTCATTGTTCATCCTTAAATTTTGGTAAGAAAGCAATAATATCCCCCCGGCAACGTCGAATTACCGGCAAATTCTGCGTCAGCGCCGGTCGCGATGCCGACTGCTGTGGTTTTTGATGTCAGGCCCAGCCGCTTTCCATCCGTATCGGGTGTACACGCCCGTCAGGCAACCGGTGCCGCACGTAGCGGGCCGTCGGCATCGGTTTGAATGACGGTGCCTCCGTACAGCGCGATGTCGTCGGGCTCCAATGGCGTCATCAGATGCCAGATCCAGAGACCGCGGATTCCACCTGCCACATGTAGGAGGTCGTGCCCATCGCTTCGGCACGCGAGCTGGCGTAGTGCTGGCTCATATCGGCTGAGCGATTCGGCACGTGACAAGAACATGATCAGCGCCGCTGCCGGGCCGTCGGCTTCGTACTGTTCGTACCCCATGCTGAAGTCGGAAAACGTAGCGGAGACAGTAAACAACATGTTTTGACCTTAATGCGCCCTGGCAAATCAGACCATCGCAGTCCAAGTTACCGGGCGTGTTGATTAGCTGGAAAATGAAAGCGTATGCATCTGCTTAGTCGCGATTACGACAGATAGGGTCCGTCAACGCCAACGCCGGCATCACAACGTATCGGAAAGACACACTCAGGCGCCCGCGCCGAAGCGCTCGCGCACGGCAGCGCGCACCCGCGAAACGCGCGAACGCACGGTCCCCACCGGCACCTCCAGGTACTCGGCCGCCTCTTCGTAGGTGATGTCGCGGCTGACAACCACGTCGAAGGTCTCGCGGATCTTGGGCGGAAAGCTGCGCAGCAACGCGTCCACCCTGGAGCTGATCTGGCGCGATTCGCACAGCTCGGCCGGATTGGCGCCCTGGTCCTTGATCTGTTCGAAGTAGCCCTCCTCCACCGCCTCGTACAGGTCGGCGCTGTTGCGGCGCACCTGGTTGCGCGCCAGGTTCAGCGCAATGCCGAACAGCCAGGTCGACGGCTTCGACATGTCGGCAAAGCTGCCCGCACAGCGCATCGCTTCGATGAAGGTACTCTGCACCACGTCCTCGGCATCCTCCAGGTTACGCGTGTAGCGCTGCACGAAACGCACCAGGTGCTGGCGGTGTTCGATGAACAGGCGCTGGACGTCGACGGCCGGTGCGGCGGGCAACGACACGGTGCTGGAAACAGGCGCGGACATCATGACAATTCCTCCATGGAGTGATAGCAGTGGCGAATGAATAACTTTAAGAACTTCAAATTTTCATTTAACAATGTATCAGGAAAAACACCGTCTTCGGGCCTTTGCCGCGCATCTTCCTGCGGTTTTGAGCATCGTTGAGAAGTTCGGCCACCGCCCCTGCAAAAAACGATAATGCGGCGACAACGGCATGCCGAAATGGCATGCTGAAATGGCATTCCTACGCCATGCTGCCGAACTGCTCGCGCACCGCGGCGCGCACCCGCGAGACGCGCGAACGCACCGTGCCCACCGGGATCGACAAGTACTCGGCCGCCTGCTCGTAGGTGGCATCACCGTTGACCACCACGTCGAAGGTTTCGCGGATCTTCGGCGGCAGGCTGCGCAGCAGCGAGTCGACCTGCAGGGTGATCTGGCGCGACTCGAAGCGGTCGGCCGGATTGGCAAACTGGTCCGCGATCTGCTCCATGAAACCCTCCTCCACCGTCTCGTACAGATCGGCGCTGTTGCGGCGCACCTGGTTGCGCGCCAGGTTCAGCGCAATGCCGAACAGCCAGGTCGACGGCTTCGACAAGCCCGAAAAACGGTCGGCGCAGCGCATCGCTTCGATGAAGGTGTTCTGCACCACGTCCTCGGCGTCTTCCAGGCTGCGCGTGTAGCGCTGCACGAAACGCACCAGATGCTGACGGTGCGCCATGAACAGGCGGCGCACGTCGATGGCGGGATTGGCGGCGGCCTGGGTGGCGGCGTAGTCGATAGTCATCATGCGGTTCTCCAAAATGGCGGGAAGGGGGCGTGCTGTGCGTATCGGCCGTGCCGGTGTCGCAGCACCATGGACGCCAAGATAGCAGCGATAAATCGCGTTTTCGCCGAACCATGAGCATTCGTGAGACTTTGAAAAACGTTGAGGAAATCGCCCGCCCGCGCCGCCGCCGCGACGGAACCGCGAGCCCGCCAGCGCCCACAACGCGCGTCGCATCATCGTGTCCGTGGCGCGCCGCAGCGCAGCCATGCGAGGCCGGAACCAAAGCGCACCGGCGGGTACTCACCGGTATCGAACCAGCCACAGAGACCACACCATGCTTGAACTACGCATCCTCAACGGCCTGCACCGCGGCGCCACCCTGCCGCTCGACGGGCAGTGCGTCACCCTCGGCGCCGGCGACGCGGCCGACATCGTCATGGCCGACCACGGCATCGAAAGCGAGCACGCGCTGCTCTCGCCCGACGGCGACGCCTGGCTGCTGACGGCCTGCGACGGCGCCATCTACGGCGCCGGTCGCGGCGAAGCGCAACAACTGGTCGAGCTGGGCGCCGGCGACTGCGCGCGCGTCGGCGACATCTGGCTGGCCATCGCCTGGCCGGACGCGCCATGGGAAGCGCCACCGCCGCTGCCCGCTCCCGAGCCCGAATTCGATGGGCGCGAAGCCGACGACGAACCCGCCGCCACGCCGCCGCTGCGCAGCCGCAGTCGTTGGCGCCGGCGCGGGATCGGCGCGCTGCTGGCCATGCTCGCAGCGATGCTGGCCGCCACCGCCTACGCGCTGACCACGCGCCCGCCGCCATCGGCCGTCGCGTCCTCCCAGGTGAACATGCCAGCCGCCCCTGCGCCGCCCCCCGCGCCCGCCCAGGCCGGCCTGCCTGGCGCGCCCCCCGCCGCGCCGGACCTGGCCGCGCTGTTCCGCAAGCGCCTGGCCGACGCCGAGCTGCTGAACCGCTTCGACCTGGCGCTCGGCGAACGGTCCTGGACCATGCAAGCCCATCTCGACGACGAAGAAAGCGCGCGCTTCGAGCGCATCCTGGGCAGCTTCATCAAGGAACACAACATCACCTTTCCGATCCATGCCAAGGCGGTGACGGCCGAAGCGATGCTGCCGTTCCGCATCGGCCAGGTGATCTCGGGCGCCAACGCCAGCGTGGTGACGCAGGACGGCGCCCGCCTGTACGTCGGCGACGACTACAAGGGCGTGCGCCTGGTGGCGATCCAGCCCAGCCGCGCGACCTTTTTCGGCAAGCGCAAGATCGAGGTGATCTGGTGACGCGCGATGCTGGCGCCACCCGGCGCCTGGCGCAACTGGCGGCCCAGGCGCCGTCCTGGCTGGCCGCCCTGCCGGCGGCGCCCGGACTGCAGCGCTTCGGCCGCGTGGCACAGGTGCTGGGCACCCTGATCGAGGCCCACATGCCGCCGGCCCGCATCGGCGAACTGTGCCACCTGCACAGTCCGGGCGCCCAAGCCATGCTGGCCGAAGTCATCGGCTTCTCGGAACAGGCCACCCTGCTGTCGGGACTGAGCCCGCTCGAAGGCGTCTCGCGCAGCACCCTGATCGAGCCGCTGGGACGCGTGCACACCGTCGACAGCGGCGAGCACCTGTTCGGCAGCGTGCTGGACGGCTTCGGGCGCGTGCTGTTCCGCTCCCCGCACGCCCCGCCCCTGCGCCCGGGGGCCTGGCGCGAAACCGTGCCGGTGGTGCGCGAGGCGCCCGCCGCCGTCGACCGCCCGCGCATCGCCACCGCGCTGCCGACCGGCGTGCGCGCCATCGACGGCTTGCTCACGCTCGGCCGCGGCCAGCGCGTCGGCGTCTTCGCCGGACCGGGCTGCGGCAAGACCACCTTGATGGCGGCGGTAGCGCGCGGCTGCCAGACCGACGCCATCGTGTTCGGCCTGATCGGCGAACGTGGCCGCGAACTGAACGAATTCCTCGACCATGAACTCGACCCCGAACTGGTCGCCAAGACCATCATCGTCTGCGCCACCTCGGACCGCACCTCGATGGAGCGCTCGCGCGCCGCGTTTACCGCCACCGCCATTGCCGAAGGCTTCCGCGCGCGCGGCAAGCAGGTGCTGCTGCTGGTCGATTCGCTGACCCGCTTCGCGCGCGCCCAGCGCGAGATCGGCCTGGCCGCCGGCGAGCCGCCCGCGCGCGGCGGCTTCACGCCCTCGGTCTACACCATGCTGCCACGCCTGGTGGAGCGCGCCGGCGCCACCGCCGAAGGCGCCATCACGGCCATGTACACGGTGCTGGTCGACGGCGAATCGGCGTCCGACCCGATCGGCGACGAAGCCAAGTCGCTGCTGGACGGGCATATCCTGCTCAGCAAAAAACTGGCGGAACAGGGCCACTACCCGGCCATCGATATCCTCGCCAGCATCAGCCGCACCATGGGCAACGTGACCGACAGCGCGCACCGCAAGGCGGCATTGCGCTTTCGCGCGCTGCAATCGCGCTACCAGGAGATGGAATTGCTGATCCGGCTCGGCGAATACCGCAGCGGCGGCGATCCGCTGGCCGACCAGGCGGTGGCGCTGCGCCAGGCCCAGACCGACTTCCTGCGCCAGGACACCAGCGGCCAGACCCCGTTCGCGCAGACCCTCGAACGCCTCGCGGCGCTGGCGGCGTGAGGCTGCGCCGCGCTGGTGCGGGGACGCGGCGCGAAGCGCCCGAGGTGGCCGAGGCGCGCGTCCCCGACCGCACCATCGAGCGCCTGCTCGGCGTGCGCAAGCAGCGCCTTGAACGCTTCGAACGCGAGCGGCGCGAGGCGCGCGAGCACTGGCGCGGCCGGCGCCACGCACAGCGCCTGGCCAAACTGGCGTGGCGTGACGCGCGCGAGGGCGCCGCCGAGCACTGGCGCCAGGCGCGCGCCCGCTTCTTTGCAATGGAAACCGACAGCCGCCAGTTTCGCGCCGCCCAGGGTGGCTACGAACGCATGAAGCGCGACACCGCACAGCGCCTGCTGGCATGGCGCGAGCGCGCCGGCGAGAGCCGCGCGGCCGGCAGCACGTTTTTCGCCGCCCACCACCGGCTCGCCGAGGCCCGTCGCCAGCAGGAAAAGCTCGACATCCTGCGCCAGCACATCAAGGAAACGGAGCGCCGCCATGACGATTGAGCTACGAGCCCGCATTCCCGCCCCGGCGCGCGACGACGATCCGCCGCCACCGGTACGCCGGCCGGCACCGCCGCGCTATGCGCCGCACCCCGCCCCCAGGGCCGCGCCGGGCGCCACTACCACGCCCCCGGCAGCGCGCGCCAGGATGCGCGATGCCCAGGCCGCGCGCCAGGCCGACGCGCGCCGCGAGCGCGCCGCCACCGACCTGGCCGACGCCGACCCGCACGCACCATACATCGACGCCTTCGCTCCACTGCGCGAACGCTGCCAGGGTGGCGAGCCCGATGGCGGCAACGGCGCCGTGGCCGGCGTCGGCAGCGCTACCGCCAGCGGCGACGCCGGCGTCGAAGAGGCCTTGCTCGTACTGCACCAGCAGCAAGGCATCTTCGAACTGCTGCTGCCTGGCGGCCAGACGCTCGGGGTGGTGGTCCAGAGCGTGGCGGGCGGTGTGCACTTCATGCTCAGCGCCGGCGGCGGCGTGCTCGAACGGCGCCTGCGTCAAAACAAAATGGAACTGGAACGGCGTTTGCAGCAACGTATGCAAAAGGATGTGCGGATCGCCGTGCTGTAGCGCCCGATCCCATCCGCCATGCGGGCGCCGCCATTGCGTCGCCGCGGGCCTACCCGGATTCATGACCATGCCGAGCTCCCCCATCATCAACCCAAGGCCGCTGGCCGTGGCCAGCATCGGCCGCGTCCAGGCCGGACTTTCGCGCCGGCTGGGCCTGGGCCGCCAGGCAGTGCTGCCGCCGCTGGCCCCGGACGCCGTCCTGGCGCTGCACATGGCCGTCGACAGCGCGCCGGCGTGGATCGATCCGCTGACCGTGCACGGCAGCTTCGGCAGCATCGCGCTGGACCGTGGCGCGCGCCTGCTGCGCGCCCTTACCGGCATCGACCTGGGAGAACACCAGCACGGACCGCATTGGGATTGGCTGCAGGGCGCCGTGTGCGCTCGCCTGGCCGGCACGCCACTGGCCGGAGCCGACAGTTTGGCGCCAGGCGTCGCCGACGCCCCGGCGGCGGCGCTGGCAACCCTGCGCCTGACCCTGCGCAGCAGCGGCCACCTGGTCGCGACGCACGCACGCGCCAGCGCCGCCGACTGGCTGCGCCTGCTGGCCGGCCCCGGCTGGCTGCCGCTGCAAGCCCCGCAAGATGCCTTTGCCGGCCTGCCGCTACGGCTGCCGGTGCGGCTGGCCCGGCACCGCCTGCCACACGCCATGCTGGCCGGCCTGGGTCCCGGCGACGTCCTGCTGCCCGACGCCGGCGCCTTCGATTGCAACGGCTGCGGCCACGTCGGCCTGGGCGCACTGCGCGCCATGGTGCGCTACCAGGCGCCGGGCACCTTGATCATTTTAGCTTTGGAGAACCGCATGGAACCGATACATGACAACGACAGCGACAGCCATAGCGACAACGACATCGACAACCATAACGACAACGACATCGACAACGACGACGCCTTGCCCCAGGATGAACCGGCGCCCGAGCTGCACGCCGCCGCGCTCGACCAGTTGCCGGCCACCCTCGACATCGAACTGGGCAAGCTCACGCTCACGCTCGGCGCCCTGCGCAGCCTGGCCGTCGGCAGCGTCCTGCAACTGGCCGGAGCCAACCCGGCCGCCCTCGACATCCGCTGCGCCGGGCACCTGCTGGGCCGCGCCGAGGCGGTCGACATCGACGGCGCCCTGGGCGTGCGCATCACCGAATGGAGCGCGGCATGATGGGCAGCCAGTACGACGTCGTCTCGTTTGCCATCCTGCTCGGGATGATGTCGCTGATCCCGCTGATCGTCGTCGTCACCACCTCCTTCCTGAAAATCTCGCTCGTGCTGCTGGTGCTGCGCAACGCCATCGGCGTGCAGCAGGTGCCGCCGACCCTGGCCATCTACGGCATCGCCCTGGCCGTGAGCATCTTCATCATGGCGCCGACCGCGCAGCAGGTCGGCGCCCGGGCGCTTGCCATCGAGACGCGCGGCGGGGCCGCCCAGAGCGGCCAGCTGCTGACCCAGGCGCGCGAAGCGGTCGAACCGCTGCGCGCCTTCATGCTGCGCTTTTCCCACCCGGACCAGCGCGAGCTGTTCCTCGACTCGGCCAGGAAACTGTGGCCGAAAGAGATGGCGCAAGCGGCCACGTCGAGCGACCTGCTGGTGCTGGTGCCGGCCTTCGTGGTCTCGGAACTGCAGACCGGCTACCAGATCGGCTTCCTGATCTACATTCCCTTCGTCGTCATCGACCTGCTGTTGTCGAACCTGCTGATGGCGCTCGGCATGCAGCAGGTCAGTCCGCAAACCATCACGATTCCGCTCAAGCTGCTGCTGTTCGCGATGGTCGGCGGCTGGGGCAAGCTGCTCAATGCCCTGGCCATGTCGTATCTCTGATCCACCAACCGCGAGGCACGCCATGGGCGACACACTCCAATTCTTCCAGCAGGGCTTATGGCTGGCCATTGTCATCTCGGCGCCGCCGCTCTTGATTGCGACCTTGTTCGGCGTGCTGGTCTCGCTGGTGCAGGCGGTCACGCAGGTGCAGGACCAGACCCTGCCCTACGTGGTCAAGCTGCTCTCGGTGGCGCTCACTGTCGCCATGCTGGGACGCTGGTTCGGCGCCGAGATCATGCAGCTGGCCGAACGCGCCTTCGTGCTCATTCCGACCATCGGACGCTAGCCCATGACGACATCGCTGCTGGTCGACCTGCAAACCTTCCTGGTCGCGATGGCGCTGACCTTGCCGCGCAGCGCCGTCTGCCTGGCGATCCTGCCCGGCTTCGGCACCCGCACCTTGCAAGGCATGATGCGCAACGCGGTGGCCTTCGCCATCGCCTTGCCGGCGCTGGCCCCGACCTTCCTGTCGCTCCAGCAGTCCACGCCCGGCCTGCTGGTGGCCGCCATGCTGGCGCTCAAGGAAGCCGGGATCGGCCTGCTGCTCGGGGTGATGATGGCGATCCCGCTCTGGGTGGCGCAGTCGATCGGCTCGATTCTCGACACCCAGCGCTCGCCGATCCAGATCCAGTCCAACCTCGACCAGGATGCCAGCGCGCTCGGCGCCATGCTGCTGCAGGCGACCGTGGTGATGATGATCGAGGCCGGGCTGTTCCTGGCGCTGGTGCGCATCCTGATCGACAGCTACGGCCTGTGGCCGGCGCTGAACCTGGCCCCGCCGTTCGAACCGGGCCACCTGGACCTGCTGCTCAAGCGCTTCGGCGAATTCTTCTGGCATGTCGCGGTCTACGGCGGCCCGGTGATCATGCCGCTCTTGATGATCGACTTCGGCGTCGCCATCATCGGCATTTTCGCCGGCAACCTGCAGGTCTCGTTCATCTCGGCGCCGCTCAAATGCGTGGCCGGGCTGTTCATCCTGCTGGTCTACTGGCCGATCTTCTCGCACTACGTGGCCGGCGACTTCGCCCGCATGCTCGACCTGATTCCCCAGATGCTGGACTACGGCAGACGATGAGCGACGACAAAACCGAACAGCCCACCGACAAGAAGCTGAGCGACGCCCGCGACAAGGGCCAGGTCGCGATGAGCCGCGACCTGGCGCGCGTGTCCATGCTGATCGTCGTGGCCGAACTGGCGCTGGCCACCGAACCGCAATGGCACGCCGCGCTCGACGCCCTGTTCGAGCTGGCCCTGCGCCAGGTCGGCCGGCCCTTCCACGACGCCGTGCCAGCCATGCTGGGCGCCGCCGGCACGCTGCTGCTTGGCGTATTCGCCGTATTCTTCGTGCTCTGCCCGGTGGTGGCCTTTTGCGCCCACTGGGGCCAGTTCGGGGTGCTGATCGCGCCGGGATCGCTCACGCCCTCGCTCGACAAGCTCAACCCCGTCAACGGCGTCAAGCAGTTGTTCGCCAAGAAGAAGCTGGGCGAGCTGCTGATGGCGCTGGCCAAGGCCATCGGCCTGGCCCTGATGATCTGGGCCATGGTGCGCAAGCAGCTGCC
This sequence comes from Massilia sp. CCM 8734, assembly GCF_011682155.1. Lineage (NCBI taxonomy): Bacteria > Pseudomonadati > Pseudomonadota > Betaproteobacteria > Burkholderiales > Oxalobacteraceae > Massilia > Massilia sp. CCM 8734. The sequence goes on along the minus strand of NZ_WHJI01000066.1, from coordinate 918 downwards.
ATCGATCCTGCAGATGGCCAGCGGCGAGCCGAAGGATATCTACTTCGGCTTCATCGCGCTGCTGCGCATGGTGCTCCATCCGGTGGTGGGCATGTGCATGGTGCTGGCACTGATCGACTTCGCGCTGCAAAAATACTTCCACGTCAAATCGCTGATGATGGACATGGAAGAGATCAAGCGCGAATACAAGGAATCCGAAGGCGACCCGCACGTCAAGCAGGCGCGCAAGGGCCTGGCGCAGCAGTGGGCGTCCGAATCGGCGCCGGCCAGGACCGCCGGCGCCAACGCGGTGGTGGTCAATCCGACCCACTTCGCGGTGGCGCTGTTCTACGACCCGGGCCAGACCCCGGCGCCGCTGCTGCTGGCCAAGGGCAAGGACGAGGTGGCGCAGGCCATGATCCGCGAAGCGCGCGCGCATGCCATTCCGGTGATCCGCCACGTCTGGCTGGCGCGTACCCTGTATGCCACCGGCAAGGCCGACCACTACGTGCCGCGCGCCAGCTACGAATCGGTGGCCCAGGTCTACGCGGTGGTGCAGGAACTGATGGAGCAGAACGATAGCGGCCGCGAGGTCGAACTGGAAAGCCGTGGCGAACCACCCCCGAGCCATGCGCCCTGAGCCCGCCCAGGCTGCGCCGGTGCCGCCGCCAGGGCGGGACCTGCTGCCGGCACGCCGCGCCACCCGTACCGACTACCTGGTCGGCGGCGGCGAGGACCGCATGCACCACCTGGCGATGGTCGCCGGCAGCCCCGTGCCGCCGCCGCGCATGGCCGTCCCCGGACGCCCACGCACACCGGCGCCGGTCCGTCCGGCCAGCCGCATCGACTGCATGCGCCGCTGCGGCAGCGACGGCTTTTGCGATCCGTCCAGCGCCAGCGGCTGCGGCGGCGAATACTGCCTCGCCGGCCGCGACCAGG
>NZ_WHJI01000065.1:0-27275 GCF_011682155.1 Massilia sp. CCM 8734 | reverse complement strand
CCTGGGACGGCCCATATTTCGCCGCTTTCTCGGCCAATAGCTCGCTATTGGCACTGCGAAATCGTCAAAATCTGGCCTCGCCCAGCTATTTTTTCGCTTCGACTCCCCAAGTCCGACAGGCTGCTAGGCGATATCGGCGGTAATTTTCTCCGCCAGCTGCGGCATGTCCGGGCGAATGGCTTCGATCAGTTCGCTCAACGACGAACCGCACCCGAAGATCAGCACGTCGCCCGGGCTGCACATGCGTAGCGCAAAGCGGATCGCTTCATGGGCGTCGAGCCGGCAGTGCAGCCGGCCTGCTTCGGGCGAGGCGCTCGCCGCACCCTCGCAGATCAGGCGCGCCGTTTCGCCGGCCGGCCGCCCGCGGCTTTCGGACTCGTAGACCACCACCGTATCGAAGCCGGCCGCGCACACCTGGCCGATCTGGCGCAGGTCGCCGTCGCGCCGGTCGCCCGGGGCCGAGACCACGCCGACGATCTGGCCCGCCGCCATGCCACGCGCCATTTCGGACAGGGCGCCGTAGGCCGCGCAGTTATGCGCGAAGTCGACCACCACCTGCACCCCGCCGATGTCGAACAGGTTCGAGCGCAGGGGATTGTTCTTGCCGTCCGATACAAAGCTCGACAGGCCGGCGACGATGCTGTCGTTGGCGAAGCCGGCGGCGGCCAGCGCGGCGGCGGCGGCCAGCGCGTTGGCGACGTTGTAGCGCGCCACCCCGTTCATCGAGACCGGCATGGCGCGTTCGTCGAGCAGGCGCTGGCGGGCGGCGCCGCTGGCCAGCACCACGCCGCGCTCGTGCAGGAACACCGCGCGCCCGCCCCCGGCCAGGTGCGCGAGCAGCACCGGGTGGCTGGCGTCGAGCGAAAAATACACGATCTCGACACCGGGCGCGATGCGGCTTGCCATGGCCACGCACAGCGGGTCGTGCGCGTTAAGCACCACGGCGCGCGAGGCGCTGCGCGCCACCACTTCCTTGACCATGGCCATTTCGTCGAGCGTGTCCACGCCGTCCAGGCCCAGATGGTCGGCCGAGACGTTGAGCACCACGCTGACGTCGCAGCGGTCGAACGCCAGGCCGCGCTTGAGGATGCCGCCGCGCGCCGTTTCCAGCACCGCCAGGTCGACATCGGGCGCGCTCAGCAGCGACAGCGCCGAATGGTAGCCCGTGCAGTCGCCTTCCATGGTCCGCTCGCCGTTGATGTAGACCCCTTCGGTGGTGGTCATGCCGGTGCACAGGCCGGTCAGGCGCGCGGCGTGCTCGATCAGGCGCGTGGTCGTGGTTTTGCCGTTGGTGCCGGTGACGGCGATCAGCGGAATGCGGCCGTCGCTGCCGGAAAACATCGATTCGACGATGGCGTCGCCGGCGTCGCGCGGGGTGCCGGCCGACGGATACTGGTGCATCCGGATGCCGGGCGCGGCGTTGACTTCAATGATGCCGCCGCCCTGCGCGGCCAGCGGCCTGGCGATGTCTTCGCACACGATGTCGATGCCGGCCACGTCCAGGCCAATGGTTTTGGCGGCGCGGATGCAGATCTGCACCGTGGAACGCGGCAGCAGGTCGGTCACGTCTTCGGCGGTGCCGCCGGTCGACAGGTTGGCGTTGCCGCGCAGTTCGACCACGGCGCCGGCGGGAATTACCGCATCGGCGTGGTAGCCCTGCTGGTGCAGCGTTTCGCGTGCGATCTCGTCAAGCGCAATCTTGGTGAGAATGTTGGTGTGACCCTCGCCGCGCGCCGGGCTGCTGTTTTCCAGCGCGACCAGCTGGCGCACGGTCGAGACGCCATCGCCGGTGACGTGCGGCGGACGGCGCCACGACGCCGCGGCGACCTTGTTGCCGGTGACCAGCACCCGGTAGTCGCGCCCCTTCAGGAAGCGCTCGACGATGACCGTGCGCGCGTGCGCGCGGGCGTGGGCGAACGCCGTGCGCACCTCGTCATCCGTGCCGCAGCGGGTGGTGACGCCCTTGCCCTGGTTGGCGTCGAGCGGCTTGATGGTGACCGGGCCGTCAATGCGGGCGGCCACGCGCAGGGCGTCTTCGACCGTGCGCACGGTGTCGCCTTCCGGCACCGGCAGGCCGGCCTGCTCGAGCAAGGTCTTGGTCAGGTGCTTGTCGCTGGCGATATCGACGGCAATGTAATTGGTGCGGCCCGTGACGGTCGCTTGCAGGCGCTTCTGGCGGCTGCCCCAGCCAAGCTGGAACAGGTTGGCCGTGTCGGTCATGCGGATCAGCGGAATGCCGCGCCGCTTGGCGGCAGCCAGCACGGCGCCGGTGCTGGTGCCGATGGCGCAGTCGGCCACGCTCTCCTTCAGTGCGGCCAGGCCGGCTTCGACGTCCACCTCTGTATGGTTGACCAGGGCGTCGACCACGCGCAAGGCCAGCGCGAGCGCTTCGCTGGCGACGCGCTCGAACTGATAACCGCACACCACGCGGCACTGGCCAGCGTCCTTGCGCACGGCGCGCTTTTCGACGCTGCCGATCTCGCTGCCGGCCAGACTCTGCAGTTCCATGGCCAGGTGTTCGAGCAGGTCGCCCAGATCGCCCCCGGCCGGGTCGCGGTAGCTGCGCAAGGACGGCAGCAGGGACGTCAGGCGCTCATGCAGGCCGGGGATCGCGGCCGGGACGGTGCCGGCCAGCGGTCCCGGGTCCACCAAGGTCAGCATGCAAGGGGTGTCGGTAAACAGGTTGGGGCCGCGCAGGAAGCGTTGTCGCTGGATGGTCATCATGATGGTTCTCGTTGTTCTGGTTGAGTAATGGCGTCGAAAAAGTCTTGAAAAGGTGCGGGTATGGGGTTGTTGGCGCCGGCGTCGAAGCGGGTGCCGGACGGCAGCAGGTGCAATCGCACGTCGATCAGCCTTGGCACCTCGCCGTCGTCCAGCGTATCGATGTTGCTGATCATGTTCAGGCCGTCGACCAGGGTCACCGCGCCGTCGCCGATGACATCGATCCCCCTGCCGGGACTGATTAACAGCGCGGTGTCTTCGTCGAGCCCGATGCCGTACAGGTCGGGGCGCTCGGCAAGGATCGACAGCAGGCGCGGCAGGCGCTTGCGCTGGGCGAAATGCTGGTCGAAAACAACGCGCTCGACCAGCCCCAGGCCGGGGCTGAGGCGGATCGCGCCTTTTTCCGGTTCGAGCTCGGCCTTGCCTTCGGCCAGCATGAAGCGCGACATGGCCGAGGCCCCGGCGCTGGTGCCGGCGATGCAGGCGCCGTTGGCGTACGCGCTGGCGATGGCGGCGTGGACGGGCGTGCCGCCGATCATGTCCAGCAGGCGCTTCTGGTCACCGCCGGTCATGAAGATGCCCCGCGCTGCGCGGATGGGCGCGAGCAGTTTTTCGCTGCCCGCTTCCTTGGGGGAATCGAGGTGAACATGGGAGAGGTGCGTCACGCCAAGCTCGGCGAAGGCGGCGCGGTACATTTCGAAGACCTCGCCGGCGATCTGGCTGGCGGCCGTGACCACCGCGACCGGCTGGTCGCCGCCGCCGCACAGCTCGACGAAGCGGGTCAGCACGCGCATGTCGTGCTTGCGGTCTTCGCTGCCGCCGACGATCAGCAGATGGCCTTGGGCCGGTCGATTGCTCGTCTTATCCATGGCTCACCATCGCCTGTGGCATCGCTTGATTGCTCAACGCGCCAGCCTCGGTGCGGCTGACCGCGATCAGGCCCACGGGAACGTCGGCCGGGAACAGGCCGATCGCGCGGCGCAGCGCTTCGTCGAGCGCGATACCGGCGGCGATCCAGTGGTAGACCGTGCTGGCCAGCATGTGGCGCATGATGTGTTCACCGATGCCGGTGGCCGCCACCGCCCCGTGCGGGCCGGCGTAAAAGCCGCTGCCGACGATGGGCGTGTCGCCCACGCGCCCGAGCAGCGACGGCGCCGAGCCGCCGGTGGAAGCGGCCACGGCGAAGTGGCCATCCTGGTCGCGCACCACCGCGCCGACCGTGTCGCAGCCGGTCTTGCCGGCAAAGGCCGGGGAACAGGCGTAGTTCCAGAAGGTGGCGAAATCCCGGTTGTCGACGCCGGGCATGGCCTGGGCGTCGCCGGCGAGCTGGTCGAGCATTTTTTTGTGCGCGCGCCGCGCCTTCTCGCTGACCACGCGATACGGTGCGTGGCCCATGGCGCGCGCGAAGCGCTCGGCGCCCTCTCCGCCGAGCAGGCAGTGCGGCGTGCGCGCCACGTCGCGCGCCACCAGCACCGGGTTCCTGACCGCGCGCAGGCCGGCCACGGCGCCGAGGCGCCCGCGCGTGTCCATCACGCAGGCATCCATTTCGATGGTGGCGCCGTCCAGGCCGAGCGCGGCGCCGGTGCCGGCATTGAAGCGGCTGTCGTCTTCCATGGACACGATGGCGGCGATGGCGGCGTCGAGCGCATCGCCCTCTTGCTCGAGTTGTTCGCGCGCGGCGTGCGCGGCCTGGGCGCAACCGTCGTCGAACTCGCGTCCGGCGCCAGCCCCACCGTGAACCACGATGGCGCTGCCTGGGTGATTTGCATTCATGGCGTCCTTGCTCATTCGTTGATGTTGATTTGTTGAACATTATGCAAATGACAAACGGCTGAGCGAAGTGGACGATGGCGCGTGCGCGTGTAAGAGCTTTCCCACAGGCTATCTGGTAAGCATGAGTTCGCGCCGTCTCGCGGTGCGTGCGGCGCTTGCGGGTGCGTCGTTCAGGCGGGATGGTCGCGGTCGGCGCCGATGCGCAGGCGCGTATCGGCCAGGTATTCGTGCGGCGGAATTTCCAGGTTGCCGGGAGCCGGCACGTTCTTGAACACGCGTCCGGCGAGGTCGAAACGCGAGCCGTGGCAGGGACAGTAAAAGCCGCCGTTCCAGTCGCCGCCCAGGTCGGCGGGTGCGACATCGGGACGATACACGGGCACGCAGCCAAGATGGGTGCAGATGCCGGTCGCCACCAGGAACGCAGGGCGGATCGAGCGGGTGGCGTTGCGTGCGTACGGCGGCTGCTGGTCCTGCCGCGAGCGCGGATCGGCAAGGCGTGCATCATCCTCGCGCAGTTGGGCGATCATGCGCTCGGTCCGGTGCAGTATCCACACCGGCCGGCCGCGCCACTCGCTTGTGAGCAAGGCGCCGGGTGCGATCTGGGCGATGTCGACCTCGACCGGCGCACCGGCGGCCCGGGCAGCTTCGCTTGGCGCCAGGCTGCGCAGGAAGGGAATGGCGGCGGCGGCGAGTACCACGCCCCCGCTCGCGCCGGTTGCCCTGAGCAGCCATTTTCTGCGCAGCAGAGTCGCTTGATCATGGTCAGGCATCGATGCTCCTTTCTTGCTCGTCAAGCGTGCCCGCTGTGTGGGGCGATTACAGGGGACCTACAGCCATGCGGCGAGCTGCTGGCGGATCTTGTCGAACCAGCCGGCACCCGACTTGCCGCCCGCTGTTTTCTTGTCGAGTTCGTCGATCTGCTGGTACATCGGCTTGTAATCTTTTTTGTCGCCGTAACCGAGCAACTCGGCGATCTTCAACTGTTCGCGCGCGGCGCCGATGTTCTGCGTCAACCGGGCTTGCATCACCAGTACGCGCTGCTTTTGCTCAGCCGCGTCCGCGGTGCGCTTGTCGACTTGCGCTTGCACCGACTGGCTTGCCGGTGCCTGGTTGGCGGCGTAAATATGGAAAGGAATTAACAGCCCGGCGACCAGCGTTGAAACACGCAGGGCAGTACGGTTGTGCGAGTTCATTCTGTTCTCCTGTTCCGGGATAGTGGTTGGAGCGCTGGTTTGCCGCTCCTGACTTGTTTGGACCGTGAGGGCGCCCGGCGGTTCCGGTGACGCACGATGTTTTTTTGGCAAATGCGTGTGTAAAATGGTGGCGGCGTTCGCACGGCAACCCTATCGATTAAGGCAAACAATGAAGCGTTTCGAGTTCAACGACGGCAGCTCCAGCAAGTTTTGGGAAATCGAACACGATGGTTGCGACCTGCACGTTCGTTACGGCAAAATCGGCACCACCGGGCAAGCCCAAACGAAGACCCACGCCGATGCCGCCGGGGCTGGCGCCGCGATGGAGAAGCTGGTCCGCGAAAAAACCGGCAAAGGGTACGTCGAGACCGGCGCGGGAACGCCTCGCGCCACAGCGCCGGCGCCGGCCTGCGCGGCGCCGGCCCCCGTACCCGCGCCCGCAAGCGGCGGCGCGCCCTGGCTGGCGGCCGGCCCGGTGCTCGATCTGCCGCCCGCACTGCTCGGCCCCGCCCTGCCCTCGCGTCGCTTTCCGATCCCCCGGCCGCTCGACGCCGACGCCAGCTGGCGCGCGTTTCTCGCCATTGCCAACAAGCGCTTCGTGATCGCCCCGGACGCCTCGCATCCGGACGACCGCAACGCGGCTGCGGAAGCGGCCGCGCGCCTGAGCGAGGGCGCCAGCGACGGCTCGTTCGCATCCGATGTGGTCCTCATGGCGCTCGACGCCTACCTGCACCAGCACCAGCAACGCGACCAGGCGAACGGGCAGTTCCTCGATTTCCTGGTGGCGCGCAAAGGCTTGCCCTACGCCGTGGAAGTGTTCCTCCAGGCCGAAGGCAGCAGTTGCGACCATGCGGCCGGATGGGAGGCGCCCAAATGGCCGGTGATGTTCGCACGCGACCGGGGCCGGGAATTTGCCACCAGCGAAGAGCACATCGACAGCGCGCCCGAACTGGCGCTGCGCGCCCATCTTGCCGCCGCCGCGCCGCAGGCCTGGGAGCAGTGCGTGGCCAGCATTCGGGCCGCCCTGCCGCGCATCGCCCCGCAACGTTTGCCCTGGTACGCCATCATGGTGCCGGAGCTGCCCGATATCGCCAACGACCTGGCACTGACGCTTGATCATGCGCACGCGCCGGACTCGCTCAACTGGCTGCTGCTGGCGGCCACGTCGCCGGCAGCCATCGCCGCGCTGCGCCTGGACAGCGCGCGGCACGGCACGCCACGGCTGTTCAGGAAGCACGCCATGATCGCCACCCTGGTACAGGAACGCGGGGCGGACGCGGTCGCGGCGCTGGAAGCGGGCCTGGAGTACGCGATCGTCGGCGAGGTGCTGACGCGTATCGGCACCCCGGCCTCATTGATCGTGCTGGCGCGCGACGCCAGGGACGACAAGGCAAAGCTGGTGCGCTTCTTCGGCCTGACCCGGCGCTGGCCGCTGGCCGCGATCGCCGCCCTGGCCGAACTGCTGGCGTCCGAGCGCGGCGCGGGCGCCACCTTCGGCTTCGCCCTGAACAAGCTGGTGCGCGCACATGCGGCGGCGGTCCCGGCGATCATCGCCGCCATCGCGCCGGAGGGCGCCAGCCTGCTGGCCGGACTGCACCGGGAGTTGAGCGTGCAGGCCGACCTGGCGGATTGCGCCGACCTGCCGCCCGTGCTGGTCAATCCACCGTGGCTGGCCGCCGCCAGGCCGGCCCACGCGGTGCTCACGCTCAAGCCGCTGGCGCTGCCCGAACGCGAACAATGGGAACCGGGCAGCCGCGAAGCGTGGCTCGCGCTCGACGACGACTTCGGCAAACAGCTCGACGCGGCCCGCAGCGATCCGCTGGCGCTGGCGTGGCTGACCGGGTTTCGCGACAGTCCGCAACGCGAACAGATTGCCGCCTTGATCGGCGGCGCCGATACCGAGCGCCTGATCGCGCTGGCGCGGGAGCACCGCAGCATCCCGACCCGCTACATGCTCGATGGGCGCGGCATCGCCAACCTGCCCGCGCCGCTCGGCCTGGCCCTGTGGAACGCGCTCGGGTGCGACGACGTGAGCAACCTTGGGTATGCCGTGGCGCGCTTCGGCCTGGACGCCCTGCCCTCGGTGGTGACGCTGTGCCGCGACTCGCCGGACGGTGGCCAGTGGCTCGGCCTGCCCTTCGGCGCGGTGGCGCTGGCGCAACCGATGGCGCGCAGCTTCGCCACCAAAAAAGCGGCGCGCGACGAGGCCCGCGCGTGGCTGCTGGCGCACCCGGAGCACGCGGCCTGCGGCTTGATCGCCGTGGCGGTCGGCAAAACCTGCCCGGCGCGCGCACACGCCATCGTCGCGCTGCGCATGCTCGCCCACGAAGGCCAGCGCGCGCTGCTACTCGATGTCGCCGCGCGCTACCGGCAACCGGAAGTGGCGGCGGCACTGGCCGACCTGCTCGACCCGTACCAGCTGTTCCCGGCCAAACAAGCCGCCTTCCCCGCCTTCTGGCAGCCGGGCGGATGGCGCCGGCCACTGTTGGCGCACAATGGAAAAGCACTGCCCGACAGCGCCATCGAGCAACTCGGGTGCATGCTGCGCTTTCCGGGCGACGACGGTGTGTACGCCGGCATCGCCGACGTCAAGCGGGCCTGCACAGCCGAGTCGCTGGCCGACTTCGCGTGGGAGATATTCCTGGCGTGGGTCGGCGCCGGCGGTCCGCCCAAGGAGGGCTGGGGCATGGGCGCGCTCGGCCTGATCGGCAATGACGACAGTGCGCGCAAGCTCACTGCCTGCCTGCGCAGCTGGCCCGGAGAGAATCAGCACCAGCGCGCCGTGGCAGGGCTGGACGTGTTGGCCGCCATCGGCAGCGACACCGCGCTGATGCTCCTGAACGGCATCGCGCAGAAGATCAAGTTCAAGGCCTTGCAGGATCGCGCGCGTGAAAAAATCGCGCAGATCGCCGACGCGCGCGGCCTCGGCGTGGAAGAACTGGAAGACCGCCTCGCGCCCGACCTGGGCCTGGGCGAAGACGGCACCTTGCTGCTCGACTTCGGGCCGCGCCAGTTCCGCGTCGGCTTCGACGAGACGCTCAAGCCGTTCGTGCGCGACGACGCCAAGCTGCGCCTGGCGGACCTGCCCAAGCCGAACAAGGCCGACGACAAGGCGCTGTCGGCGGCGGCGGTGGAGCGCTTCAAGGCGCTCAAGAAGGAGGCGCGCACCATCGCCGCGCAGCAGGTGCGCCGGCTGGAAGCGGCCATGTGCGCGCAGCGGCGCTGGAGCGCGGACGTGTTCCGCCAGTGCCTGGCCGGGCATCCGCTGGTGCGCCATCTGGTGCAGCGGCTGGTGTGGAGCGTGTACGAGGGCGAGGCGAATTTGCTGGCGTGCTTCCGGGTCGCTGCCGACGGCAGTTTTACCGATGCCGCCGACGCGCCCTTCGCGCTGCCCGAAGGCGATGGGGTCCGCATCGGCATTGCGCATGCGCTGGACTTGCCGGCGGCCGATGCGGCGGCGTTCGGCCAGCTGTTCGCCGATTATGAACTGTTGCAGCCGTTCGCCCAGATCGGACGCGACGTGCACACGGCCAGCGCCGCCGAACTGGCGTCCGGCAGCTTCGAGCGCTGGGTTGGCGTGGTGGTGGCGAGCGGCCGCGTTCTCGCGCTGGAAAACCAGGGTTGGCGGCGCGGCCGCGCCTGGGACGGTGGCGCGATCTGGAATGTCAACAAGCCGCTCGGCGGGGGACGCGCGGCGCAGCTGGACCTCACCCCCGGCCTGATGGCGAATAATCCGGGCGAATTTGCCGAGCAGACGCTGGGCAAGCTGATTGTGGGGGCGACGGACCGGCACGGTGAAGTGCCGGTTGCGGCCAGTCTGGCCACGCTCGATGCCATCGCCATCAGTGAACTGATACGGGATATGGTAATGCTGTGCTCCTAACAGGGGGCGATTGGGAGAAGACGGCGCTAAAAGCAGCTACGCCGTGCTTACCAACAAGCCTTCGGAAGTCAGTCTTTGTACGATCTCCGCCTGGCGTTTATCGCGGCGGCGTTTTGCCGCATCGCGCCCCGGAGCTGTTTCCAGCCGCATTTCTTCACGCCGCACTGTTTCCGCAAACGAGGGGACGGAGTCGATGTACTGGCGCGAGGCCTTATCGGACAGAGGAATGTAGTCTGTATTGCAGCTTTCACCGTATATATGCAAGAAATGGCTTTTATACGGTGAAAGTGAGGACTGGTCTGCAAGGACGATGAATGGGGCCGCCGGTCCCCAGGCCTGGCGCTACAACCTGCGCAGCCATCAATGAATGAGCGCGCTTGAACAGCCCAACGAAAAAAGCTCCCACCAGGGGAGCTTTTTCTTGTTCTGGCGGAGATGGTGAGATTCGAACTCACGATACAGGTTACCCCATATGCGTCCTTAGCAGGGACGTGCCTTCGGCCACTCGGCCACATCTCCATTCTGGCCTACACAGTATTGCTAAGCCAGAAGACCAAGATCATACCGGATTCCCGCCGCGCCGAACAGGGCCGAAACGCCCCTCGCAGCGAAAAATTCACAGTTTTGCCGCTGCAAATCGGGCAACAAAAGCAAAAAACCCGCAGGCTCATGACGAGCGCTGCGGGTTTCTTGTCAGTCCAGGCGCAACCTGGACAGGATTCTGGCGGAGATGGTGAGATTCGAACTCACGATACAGGTTACCCCATATGCGTCCTTAGCAGGGACGTGCCTTCGGCCACTCGGCCACATCTCCATTCCGCCCAGTAGCTTCACCAGATCAGAAGACCAAGATCATACCGGCTGGGCGTGGATTTTGCAATGATCCGCATCCATTTTTTGGAAATATTATGCTTTTTCCAAATCGAAGGCCTTGTGCAGGGCGCGCACGGCCAGCTCCATGTACTTTTCATCGATCAGCACCGAGATCTTGATTTCCGACGTCGAGATCATCAGGATGTTGATGCCCTCTTCCGCCAGGGTGCGGAACATCTGCGAGGCCACGCCCACGTGGCTGCGCATGCCCACGCCCACCACCGACACTTTCGACACCTTGGCGTCGCCCGAAATGCTGGCCGCGCCGATGTCGTTCTTGACGCCCTCTAACACGCCCATGGCCTTCACATACTCGCCGCGCGTGACCGTGAAGGTGAAGTCGGTCTTGCCTTCGACCGACTGGTTCTGGATGATCATGTCGACTTCGATGTTGGCATCGGCCACCGGTCCTAGGATGTGGTACGCAATGCCCGGCTTGTCCGCCACGCCGAGGATGGTGATTTTGGCCTCATCGCGGTTGAATGCGATGCCGGAGATGACAGCTTGTTCCATATTTGTATCTTCCTCAAACGAAATCAGGGTGCCCGAGCTGGCTTCTTCTTCGAGCGGCATCAGGGGATCGGTCAGCGACGACAGGACGCGGGTTGGCACGCGGTAATTGCCGGCGAATTCTACGGAGCGGCTCTGCAGCACTTTGGAGCCCATCGAAGCGAGCTCCAGCATTTCCTCAAACGTAATGGTCTTGAGGCGGCGCGCCTCCGACACCACGCGCGGATCGGTCGTGTAGACGCCGTCAACGTCGGTGTAAATCAGGCATTCCTGCGCCTTCACCGCCGCTGCGATGGCCACGGCCGAGGTATCCGAACCGCCGCGACCCAGGGTGGCGATGTTGCCGTTCGCATCCACGCCCTGGAAACCGGTGATGATCACGATCTTGCCGGCATCCAGGTCGGCCTTGACCTTGGCGTCGTCGATCGATTCGATGCGCGCCTTGGTAAACGACGAGTCGGTCTTGATCGCAACTTGCCAGCCGGCGTACGAGACTGCCGGTTTACCGATCGCCAGCAGCGCCATCGCCAGCAAGCCAACGGAAACCTGTTCACCGGTGGAGGCAATCATGTCCAGTTCGCGCGGATCAGGGTGTTCCATCAGTTGTTTGGCCAGGCCGATCAGGCGATTGGTTTCGCCCGACATGGCCGATGGTACAACAATGATCTGGTGCCCCGCGTCATGCCACTTGGCGACGCGTGCCGCGACGTTCTTGATGCGGTCGGTCGAGCCCATCGACGTTCCGCCATATTTGTGGACGATTAAAGCCATAAGAGTGAAGTTTCCGCTCGGTTAATGAAAAAGGAGGGCTTTACTCTACATGCTGCGATGCAAAAAAACAAGGCAGTCTGTGGACAAATTTATACGTTATTGGTATATAGAAATAACGTTTTTGCATAGTCAACAGGCATTGCGCGCTTCCCAGCGCAGGCTGATCAGGGGGCCGGAAACGTCCCCGAAGTGATGGCAATCCATGCCGATGCCGGCGGCAAACAGCAAATCCTTGCCGCTGCAGACCACCGGGAGGCGCTCGCGCTCCCAGGCGGGGACGTTGCAGGCTTGGTAGTGGTATTTGAGCGGGCGCGTGGGGCGATTGGCCGCCGGTTTCAGGCGCTCGCCGCCCTTGCGGAAGTCGATCTGCAAGGCTTGCGCGCGCAGCCAGGCGCTGTCGAAGCCCTGCCCGGCCGCGTCGAAATGCAGCACGCCGCCGTAGGCCGGGAACGCCATGCTCGCTTCACCGTTCCAGGTGAAGCGCTCGCCTTCCTTGACGAAAAGTCCTTCATCGTCCGGATCGCGCTGGCCGGCCAGGTCGGCCAGCTTGGGCGTGATGTACAGGCGGTCGCGGTGGCGCCGGATGTGGCAGTCGGGGTGCGTCACCAGCAGTTGCGCGTCATGCCGCGCTTCGACCAGCTGGGTCACCATTTCGGTCAGCCAGGCGGTCGAGGGCATGCGCAGCGAACGCAGGCCGAACCAGTAGCGCAGCATGTTGTAGGCGCGGTCCAGGCTCATCGAACGCAGTTTGGCCACGTCGATGCAGTCGTCGACCAGGCAGCCCGCCAGGTCTTGCACGGCCAGCTCGTTCAACAGGCGCTGGGCCGACTGCGCGTGCGCGGCGCTGCGCGCAAAGCGTTCCTGGTAACCGGGAAAGGCCGCCGCCAGCGCCGGCATCACCTGGTGGCGCAGGGCGTTGCGGGCATAGCGCGGGTGGGTGTTCGATTCGTCTTCGACCCAGGCCAGCGCGAATGCGGCGACATACGCTTCGAGCTGCTGGCGCGAGACCGGCAGCAAGGGACGCGCCATCACCAGGTCCGGATTGCCGAGCAGGTCGGGGGCGGCGTTGGCCGCATCCATGCCCGACAGGCCGGCCGTGCCGGAGCCGCGCAGCAGTTGCAAGAGCACGGTTTCAGCCTGATCGTCGAGATGGTGGGCGGTCAGCATCAGGCGCACGCCGTGCTCGCGGCACAGCTCGCCCAGGGCCGCGTAACGCAGCTTGCGGGCGGCCGCTTCGACACCGGATTTGGATTTTTCCAGCACCACGCGGCGCGCGGCGAACGTCACGCCAAGAGCAGCGCAGGTCGCTTCGCAATGCGCCAGCCAGGCATCGGCGTTGGGGCTGATGCCATGGTGGACGTGGAAGGCAAACAGGGGAACATCGCTGGCGGCGGCGTACTGCGCCGCCAGGTGCAGCAGGGCCGAGGAATCGAGCCCGCCGCTGTAGGCGATCGCCAACGAGGGCGAAGCGCCTTGTGCGCGCAACGCGTCAAGCGCCTGCGCAAACTGCGCTGCAAGCGCTGCGTTGCTGGTCTGGTTCACTCTTCGGCCGGCGTCGTTTCTTTGAATTTGCCGTAGCTCATCAACTTGTTGTGACGCGCTTCGAGCAGGTCACGGGTTTTCATGCCCTGGAACTGGCGCAAGGTGTCGGCCAGCGCGCGCTTGAGCATGACGGCCATGTTCTTCGGATCGCGGTGGGCGCCGCCCAGCGGCTCGTTGATGATCTTGTCGATCAGGCCCATGGCTTTGAGGCGATGCGCGGTCAGGCCCAGCGCGTCGGCGGCGTCGGCGGCGCGCTCGGAGGTTTTCCAGAGGATCGAGGCGCAGCCTTCGGGCGAGATCACCGAGTACGTCGCGTATTGCAGCATCAGGACGGCGTCGCCCACGGCGATCGCCAGCGCGCCGCCGGAGCCGCCTTCGCCGATGATGGTGGCGATCAGCGGCACTTTCAGCTCAGCCATGACATACAGGTTGTGGCCGATCGCTTCGGACTGGCCGCGCTCTTCGGCGTCGATGCCGGGAAAGGCGCCGGGGGTGTCGACGAAGGTGAAGATCGGCAGGCCGAATTTTTCGGCCAGCTTCATCAGGCGCATGGCCTTGCGGTAGCCTTCCGGCTTGGGCATGCCGAAGTTGCGCAGGGCGCGCTCTTTAGTGTCGCGCCCCTTCTGGTGGCCGATCACCATGCAGGCCTGGCCGTTAAAGCGCGCCAGGCCGCCGACGATCGACAGGTCGTCCGCGTAGGAGCGGTCGCCGTGCAGTTCGTGGAAGTCGGTAAAGATTTCGTTCACGTAGTCCATGGTGTACGGACGTTGTGGATGGCGTGCAATCTGCGACACCTGCCACGGCGTGAGCTTGGCGTAAATATCTTTGGTCAGTTGCTGGCTCTTCTTGGCCAGGCGGTCGATTTCTTCGGAGATGTCGACAGCCGAATCGTCCTGGACGAAGCGCAGCTCTTCAATTTTGGAATCGAGCTCTGCAATTGGCTGCTCAAAATTGAGGAAAGTTGTTTTAATCATTGTACCTCCGGGTAAATTCTGGCCGCAGCATACCCCACCGCACGGCCGCTACAGGCGCTATTCTACCGGAACCGGATCGAGGCTACGCCACAAATACCACGTAGCGACCGTTCTCCACGGTTCCCAATTGGCCGAGACCTCGCGCGCATCGCTACGTGATACAGGTTCGCCGGAAAAGTAGTTCTGGCTGATGCCCTGGATCAAACCAGGATCGTCCAGCGGCAAGACATTCGGCCGGAGCAGATTAAATATCAGAAACATCTCCGCTGTCCAGCGTCCGATGCCGCGAATTTGCACCAGTTCGGCGATGACGGCTTCGTCATCCATCTCGGCCCACTGGTTCGCGTGCACGCGCTTGGCCTTGAAATGATCGGCCAGGTCGAGGATGTATTCGGTCTTGCGCTTGGACAGGCCGCAGGCCGAGAGTTGCTCGGCGCCAGCCTTGATCACCTGGGCCGGGTTGATCTTGGGACATGCCAGCAAGAGCTTGTTCCAGGCGGCGTCAGCGGCCTTGGTGGTGACCTGCTGGCCCACCACCGAGCGCGCCAGGGTCGTAAACGGATCGCCGTGGCCGACCAGGTGCAGGTCGCCGAACTGCGGGATCAGCTTTTTCATGATGCGGTCGCGCTTCATGAGTTCGACCTTGGCCTGTTCCCAGTACGCGGGCACATCCAGCGGCGGCGGGGTGGTCCCCGCCGTTTCCTTGGTTGGGGCCATCATGCACGGCGCCAGTTGCTTGTGCCGTCCGGCTTGTCTTCAAGGACGATGCCGGCCGCCAGCAAGCCGGCGCGAATGCTGTCGGACTCGGCGAAGTTGCGCGCCTTCTTGGCTTCGCTGCGGCGCGCGATGGCGTCCACGATGGCGGCCTCGTCCATGCCGCCCTCTTCCACGCCGGCCTGCAGGAATTCCTGCGGGCTGCGTTCGAGCAGACCCAGCACGGCGGCGAGCGCCTTGAACTGGCGCGCGTGCTCGACCGACTTGCTCTTGTTCAGTTCCGTGGCCAGGTCGAACAGCACGGCGATCGCGATCGGGGTGTTGAAGTCGTCGTCCATCGCATCGCGGAAACGGATGGCGTGCGCTTCGTTCCAGTCGACCTCGAGCGCAGCGGCGCCGCTGTCGATCCCGGCCAGCGCGGTGTACAGGCGCGTCAGGGCCGACTTCGCGTCCTCGAGGTTGGCAACGCCGTAGTTCAGCGGGCTGCGGTAGTGCCCGCGCAGGATGAAGAAGCGGATCACTTCGGCGTCATACAGCTTGAGCACGTCGCGGATCGTGAAGAAGTTATTGAGCGACTTGCCCATCTTTTCCGCGACTTGCGTCTCTTCATTGACCACGCGCACGAAGCCGTTGTGCACCCAGTAATTGGTCATCGGATGGCCGAAGGCGCCTTCCGACTGGGCGATCTCGTTCTCGTGGTGCGGGAACTGCAGGTCGGCGCCGCCGCCGTGGATGTCGAAGTGCTGGCCGAGGGTCGCGCACGACATGGCCGAGCACTCGATATGCCAGCCCGGACGGCCGCTGCCCCAGGTCGAGTCCCATTTGACTTCGTCGGGCTCGGATTCCTTGGAGGCCTTCCACAGCACGAAGTCGAGCGGATCGCGCTTGCCGGCGTTGACGTCGACCCGTTCGCCCGCGCGCAGGTCGTCGAGCGACTTACCGGACAGCTTGCCGTAACCGGGAAAATTGCGCACCGCAAAATTGACGTCGCCATCTTCCGACTTGTAGGCCAGGCCTTTTTGTTCGAGCTGGGCGATGATCGACAGCATCTGCGGCACATAGGCGGTGGCGTGCGGCACCACGTCGGGCGGCAAAATGCCGAGCGCGGCGGTGTCTTCGTCCATGTACTTTTCGAAACGCGAGGTCAACGAAAAAATCGACTCGCCGTTCTCGACGGCGCGCTTGATGATCTTGTCTTCGATATCGGTAATGTTGCGCACGTACGTGACCTGGTAGCCCGACACCTTGAGCCAGCGGTAGATGACGTCGAACGCCATCATCATGCGCGCATGGCCGATATGGCAGTAGTCGTAGATGGTCATCCCGCACACGTACATGCCGACTTTACCTGGCTCGATGGGGGTGAATACCTGTTTTTCACGCGCAAGCGTGTTGTAGATCTTTAATTGGCTCATCAGATTCTTACTCGTTACAGCGCGCGCCGCGCTCGGGCAAAACGACAACCGGGCGCGATCGCCGCGGTGGGCGCGCGCCGGTCAGGCGTGGTTTGCATCGAGATCGTCGGAGCCCTCTGTCTTGTTCTTCTTTGATAGAATGGGACGTTCTGTACAAAGTATAGCATTGTTAAAATACCGGCTGGCCGCATATGGATCAGGTTTATTTTTGCGGTAAAGGCTTGACAGCCTTCCGTCCATATAACAACAAGCACTTCACGTCAAGGATTCTAAATGCAAGATTCGTTAATGTTCCGCATGCCCCTGGTAGCACGTTTTCTCACGCTGTTCGCCGGCCTGACCCTCAGCACCGCCGTGCTCGCGAGCGAAACGCCGCAAGTGTCGCTCAAGACCAGCATGGGCGAGATCGTGCTCGAACTCGACCAGGCCAAGGCGCCGAAAACGGTCGCCAATTTTCTGCAATACGTCAAAAGCGGGCACTACAAGGGCTTGATTTTCCACCGCGTGATTAACGACTTCATGATCCAGGGCGGCGGCATGGATGAAAAAATGGCGACGCGCAGCACCAAGGCGCCAGTCCAGAACGAAGCCAAGAATGGCTTGCAGAACGTGCCCTACTCGATCGCCATGGCGCGCACGCAAGATCCGAATTCGGCCACCTCGCAGTTTTTCATCAACGTCGCCGAAAACACCAATCTCGACTATCCGGGCCGCGACGGCTTCGGCTACACCGTGTTCGGCAAGGTCATTTCCGGCCAGGAAGTGGTCGACAAGATCAAGGGCGTGATGGTCGACGACGTGCGCGGCAGCCAGAACGTGCCGGTAACGCCGATCGTGATCAAGTCCGCCACCATCGTGAAGCCCTGAATTTTCGCGATTCCCGTAAAATAGCGGCGCTGGAAAATACTTCCACTAAGTAAGTGTGCAGAAATTATTGTGATTTATAGCGAACAGAAGCGGATGCCTTGCAAGGCGCACGCCGCGACGCAGTGCGAGCACTGCTAGCGGTGGGCAACGCAGCAAGGGGCCGCTTATGGAAGCTAGAAATTACAAGAATTTATGCGCACTTACTTAAAACTCAACCAACAGGAACACACATGGCTATTCTGATCACCACCAACATGGGCAACATCACCGCCGAGCTCGACGCTGAGAAAGCGCCAAAAACGGTCGCCAACTTCCTCGACTATGTCGCCAAGGGCCATTACAGCAACACCATTTTCCACCGCGTCATCGCCGACTTCATGATCCAGGGCGGCGGCATGGAGCCGAACATGCGCCAGAAGCCAGCCGATCAAACCGTCGAAAATGAAGCTAGCAACGGCCTCAAGAACGACACCTACACCCTGGCCATGGCCCGTACCTCGGCCCCGCATTCGGCCTCGGCGCAGTTCTTCATCAACGTCAAGAACAACAGCTTCCTCGACTATCCGGGCCAGGACGGCTTCGGCTACGCGGTGTTCGGCAAAGTCACCGAAGGCAAGGAAGTGGTCGACGCCATCCGCAAGGTCAAGACCAAAAGCGGCGACGTGCCTCTCGAGCCAGTGATCATCGAAAAAATCGAAGTCATTTAAAGCATGAAGCGCGAGCAAACCCCACCGGCGGCGGCCCAATGACCCTGCCTGCGCGAACGCTCGCGCTGTTTATTTCAGACCTGCATCTGCAGGAAGCGCATGCGCGCACCCTGGACGCCTTCTTCGCTTTCCTGGAAGAACGCGCCATGGCGGCGCGCGCGCTGTACATCCTCGGCGACCTGTTCGAATACTGGGCCGGCGACGACGATCTCGACGCCCCCCTGCACCGCCGTATCGCAGCAGGCGTCCGCGCCGTCAGCGATGCCGGCATTCCGGTCTACTGGATCGCCGGCAACCGCGACTTTTTAGTGGGCCAGGCTTTTGCCGACGCCGCCGGCATGCAATTGCTGGCCGAGCCGCACATTGCCGACATCGGCGGGCAAAAAATCGTACTGGTGCATGGCGACGCCCAATGCACCGACGACATCCATTACATGGCATTTCGCCAGCAAGTGCGCCAGCCGGCCTGGCAGGCGCAGTTCCTGGCCATGCCGCTGGCGCAGCGCAAGGCCATCATCGCCAACCTGCGCGAAGGCAGCAAGGAAGCGCACAGCACCAAGACCATGGAAATCATGGATGTCACGCCGCAAGCGATCGACGCGCTGTTCGCCGCCACCGGCACCAAGGTACTGATCCACGGCCACACGCACCGCCCCGCCCTGCACGAGCACGGCGGCAAGCGCCGCTACGTGCTGCCCGACTGGGAACCGGACGCCGAACCGCCGCGCGGCGGCTGGATCGCCATCGGCGACGGCGGCGTCATCACGCGCCACGACCTGGACGGCAAAGTGATCGGCTGAACAGCCGCTGCGGCGCCGCTTGGCGCATGACTTCTACATCATACGACAATACGCCCCAGGAAAGCTGCGCGCGACGCATTGCCCGCTCCGGCGGCGCGACGTTTCCACGGCCGCGCATGGGTACCTGCTCCTCGCTTTCATCTCCGCCACAACATCATTCAATATCTGTGGCGTAATGGTCGCTGTGTGCGCTAACCGGCCGACTCCCGCTTTCCTCGGTTATAGCATTACCTCCAGGCAATATCGTTACTACTTACACGAATTGACCGCAAGACAATGTTCCAGACCGCATTCAGCCATTGCGTCCTGTTGGCGTTAAGCCAAGGCGTGCTTGTCCGGCAGCTGCCTGGCGCCGGCAGGCTGCGCATGCGCAGATGGACAACATACGAGGTGAGCGAATGAACAGTATCTTCCGATCGATCTGGAACGAGGCTACCGGCACGTTCGTCGCCGTGTCCGAAAACAGCCGCAGCGCCGGCAAGACGGCTTCCGGCCGCAGCGGCGCCAGCGGCGGCGCGGCGTTGGCCGGCAAGGCGCTCGCCATGTCGCTGACGATGATCGGCGCCAGCGCCCAGGCCGGGCCAGGCGGCGGCGTCGTCACGGCAGGCGGCGCCACCATCGGCGGCGTGCCGGGCAACATGGTCATCACGCAGACGACCCACAACGTCGCGCTCGACTGGCACAGCTTCAACGTCGAGGCCGGTCAATCCGTGCGCTTCGTGCAACCGGACAGCACGTCGGTGGCGCTGAACCGGGTGCGGGGAGCGGATCCGTCGATCATTGCCGGTTCGCTGGCGGCAAACGGCAAGGTATTCCTGGTCAATCCGAACGGCATCCTGTTCGGCAAGGCTGCCTCAGTCAATGTCGCCGGGCTGGTCGCGTCGAGCCTGAACATCAGCGACGCCGATTTCATGGCGGGCAACTACCGCTTCTCCGGCGCCGGCGAAGGCGCAGTCGCCAACCTGGGCAGCATCGACGCGCCGGGCGGCCATGTCGCCTTGCTGGGCGCCCATGTCAGCAATGAAGGGGTGATCATGGCCCGGCTCGGCACTGTGGCGCTGGCCGCCGGCGGCGCCATTACCCTCGACGTGGCTGGCGACGGTTTGCTGCACATTGCCACCAGCGCGGGAGCAGTCAATGCGCTCGTGCAAAATGGCGGCCTGATCCGGGCAGACGGCGGCCAGGTGCTGCTGAGCGCACGCGCGGCGGGCGGCCTGCTACAAGGCGGCATTAACCTCAGTGGCGTGATCGAGGCGCGCACCTTGCAAGACCACAACGGCACGATCCGCCTGCTGGGCGACGCGCGCAGCGGAACCGTGCACGTGAGCGGCACGCTCGATGCCTCCGGCCTGGCTGCGGGCCAGAGCGGCGGCGCCGTGCAGGTGCTGGGCGAGACCGTTCGCCTGTCGGGCGCGACAATCAACGCATCGGGCAATGCCGGCGGCGGCCTGGTTCACATCGGCGGCGATTTCCATGGCGCTGCGACGCTGCCGGCGGCGCGCGTGACCATCGCCGACGGCGCCACGGTGCATGCCGATGCCACCGGTACCGGTAATGGCGGGCGCATCGCGCTCTGGTCCGACAGCAACACTGCTGTCAATGCCACCCTGACGGCGCGCGGCGGCGCCGGCGGCGGCGACGGCGGCTTCATCGAAACGTCCGGCAAGCACCTCGTGCTGGGCGCCGCCAACCGTGTCGATACCCTGGCGCCCCACGGTCGCACCGGCGCCTGGCTGCTCGATCCGGTCGACTGGACAATCGCCGCTGCCGGCGGCAACGAAACGCCAGACCAGGTGCGCACCAGCCTGAACGGCTCGGATCGCCTGATCAGCGTCAGCAACGACATTACCGTGGCCGACGCCCTCACCTGGACCACGGGGCACAAGCTTGAACTCGACGCCGGCCATGACGTGCGGATCAATGCGGCGATCACCGCCAGCACCGGCGGCTCGGCCATTGTCTTAAAAGCAGGCAATGATGTGCTGGTCAACGCGCCACTTACCGCCAGCGCCACGGGCTCGCGCATCCTCATGAGCGCCGGGCGCGATATCACCAGCACGGCGGCCCTGACCGCGTCAGCGGGCGGCACGCGGGTCAGCATGCAGGCCGGGCGCAATGTCAGCACGGCCGCGATCACCGCCGACGGCGGTGGCTCGGTCGACTTGGTCGCAAGAAACGACGTGACAGCCAACAATATCATCAGCGCCGACAACGGCGCCGTGTCGATGGTTGCCGACAACGATGGCAGCGGCCCCGGCGTCGCTGGCGGCACCGTCAGATTCATCGGTCCGGGATCGGTAAGTGCGCAGTCGACCACGATCCGGTTTAATCCCGCCACGTACGCCAGCACCAGCGCCGACATTGCCAGCTATGTCAGCAAGGTAAGCTCGGGTAGCCTCGATGCCAGGGCATGGGTGTTCGCCCAGGGCGAGAACAAGGTCTACGACGGCAGCGACGCCGCCACCCTGTCCTTGCGCGGCGACCCGGATGCGGGCCACAGCGTCGCCCTGGCGCCTGGCAACGCCGCCTTCGCCGACAAGCATGTCGGTACCGGCAAGCCGGTCACCTTCAGCGCCTACACATTAAGCGGCGCCGACCAGGTGAAATTCGCCCTGTTCGCACCGTTCGGCAGTCCTGCCGGCTCGGGCGCGACGACAGCCGACATTACGGAGCGACCATTGAACGTGACGGCGTCGGGCCTCGGCAAAGTCTACGACGGTCTCACGGCTGGCCAGGTCACGCTGGCCGACAACCGCATCGGGGGCGACCTGCTGACAGTGACCAGCGCTGCAACGACGTTCGCCGACCCGAACGTCGGCAACGGCAAAGCACTGAGCGTGACAGGCATCAGTGCGAGCGGCGTCGATGCCGCCAACTACAGCGCCAACGCGAGCGCAGCGACCAATGCCGATATCGCGCCGGCGCCGTTGACAGTGCAAGCGACCAATGCGGTAAAGACCTACGGCCAGACGCTGAGCTTGTCGCCGTCGGGGTTTACCCAAGCCGGCTTGGTCAACGGTGAAACCATGAGCAGTGTCAGCGTCACGAGCAGCGGCGCGCCCACCAGCGCCGGGGTGGCCGGCGGGCCGTATGCGATCATTCCCAGCAATGCCGGCGGCGGCACCTTCACGCCGTCGAACTATGTCATCAGCTATGCCAATGGTGCGCTGACGGTCGCCCCGGCGCCGTTGACCGTGACGGCCAGCAACGCCGGCAAGACCTATGGCGAAATCCTGGCGCCGAACGCCTTTACCAGCGTCGGCCTGGTCAATGGCAACAGCATCGGCAGCGTCGACTTGAACAGCGCCGGCGCGCCCGCCAGCGCCGGCGTGGCCGGCGGGCCGTATGCGATCATTCCCAGCAACGCCGGCGGTGGCACCTTCATGCCGTCGAACTATGTCATCAGCTATGCCAATGGCGCGCTGACGGTCGCCCCGGCGCCGTTGACCGTGACGGCCAGCAACGCCGGCAAGACCTATGGCGAAATCCTGGCGCCCAACGCCTTTACCAGCGTCGGCCTGGTCAATGGCAACAGCATCGGCAGCGTCGACTTGAACAGCGCCGGCGCGCCCGCCAGCGCCGGGGTGGCCGGCGGGCCGTATGCGATCATTCCCAGCAACGCCGGCGGTGGCACCTTCATGCCGTCGAACTATGTCATCAGCTATGCCAATGGTGCGCTGACGGTCGCCCCGGCGCCGTTGACCGTGACGGCCAGCAACGCCGGCAAGACCTATGGCGAAATCCTGGCGCCGAACGCCTTTACCAGCGTCGGCCTGGTCAATGGCAACAGCATCGGCAGCGTCGACTTGAACAGCGCCGGCGCGCCCGCCAGCGCCGGCGTGGCCGGCGGGCCGTATGCGATCATTCCCAGCAACGCCGGCGGTGGCACGTTCGTGCCATCGAACTACATCGTTACCTATGTTAACGGGGCGATGACAGTTACTCCGGCACCGCTGGTCGTGAGGGCGAACGACGCCACGAAGGCCTACGGCGAAACGCCCGTTCTGAGCGGTTTTACGGCGACGGGCCTGGCCAATAGTGAAAGTATTGGCAGCGTTACCCAAACCAGTCCGGGCACGGCGATCACAGCAGCGGCCCCCGGCCCGTACGCGATTACGCCGAGCGACGCTACCGGCGGCACGTTCATGCCCAGCAACTATGTCATCAGCTACCTGAGCGGTGCACTGACGGTGACCGCGGCGCCAGTCGTACCGCCGGTCGTCGTTCCGCCAGCCGTGCCGCCCGTCGTAGTCACGCCGCCGGTGGTGGTGACGCCGCCTGTGGTGACGCCGCCGGTGGTGGTGACGCCGCCTGTGGTGGTCACGCCCCCGGTAGTGGTCGCGCCGCCGGTCGTGGTCACGCCCCCGGTGGTGGTGACGCCGCCGGTGGTTGTCGCGCCGCCGGTGGTGGTGACGCCGCCGGTGGTTGTCGCGCCCCCGGTAGTGGTCGCGCCGCCTGTCGTGGTCACGCCCCCGGTAGTGGTCGCGCCGCCTGTGGTGGTCACGCCGCCGGTGGTGGTGACGCCGCCGGTGGTTGTCGCGCCCCCGGTAGTGGTCGCGCCGCCTGTCGTGGTCGCGCCGCCTGTGGTGGTCACGCCCCCGGTGGTGGTGACGCCGCCGGTGGTGGTCGCCCCGCCTGTGGTTGTCGCGCCGCCGGTGGTGGTGACGCCGCCGGTGGTGGTCGCCCCGCCGGTGGTGGTCGCCCCGCCGGTAGTGGCAACGCCGCCGGTGGTTGGGACGCCGGTTGGGCAGCCGGCGGCGACGCCGGCGATACCGCCGCCAGCCGCACCGCCGGCAGCGAGCCCGTTGGAGATGGCAAATGCGATGGCTATGCGAGCGCTGACCACGCGACATGTGAGTCTGCCACTGCTGGTCGTACGTTTGGCGCCGCCAGCGAGGCGCACGCCGATGCCGCTCATCGTGCCACTGGCAACGCCGCCCGGGCTGCAAACGCTGGTGCCGGCGGTCAGCACGGTCGAACCACAACCGGAGGCAGCGGCGCCTTCACCGCCGACCGTGACTGGCATGGAGAGCGTACCGTCCATCCGGCAACGGGCCGAGCCGGCAATCGACGTGCCCCGCTATCGCGCTCCGAAACAGGACCGCAATTAAGCAAGCCACGACCAACCGCCCCCGTCCCGCGCCATCACGCCAACGAGCTCAACGGCAAAGTCAACGACTGAGCCGTCGGGTTCACCCGCTCAGTCGGCCGGTAACGGCGTGTGTACCACCGCGTACGACGTCAAGCCGATCAGCGTTCCATTGCCGACAGCGATACCGCCCAGCACCGGCTTGCCCCAGGCCAGCGCCGGGGTCGACACGACGCCGTCCGGCTTGACCTTGCGCAGCAAGCCCTGCCCGCTCAGGTACATGTCGCCATTCGGCGCGAACGCCATTTCGGTGGTCCCGTGGAAACCCAGCATGGCGTTGCCGGCCGGGCCGTCGAGGTCGCCCATCCAGAATGGCGAGCCGGCGAACAGCGCCAGCTTGCCGGCCTTGGACAATTTGTAGACAGCCGCGCTGGCCGCATCGGCCACGTACAGATTGCCGGGGCGGTCGTAGGCGATACTGGCCGGGCGCAAGGCATTGTCGCCCTCGCCGTCCTGGCCGCCGCCGACATTGACGATCAGCTCGGTAACCTTGCCCGACGGCGACACCTGGCGCACAGAGGAGTAGCCCGCGATGGCCAGGTTCTCTTCGGCATCGACGGCGATATCGACGACATTGCTGTTTTGCGCCGTGTATGACTGCACCACCGTGGTCGCGCCGCGCTCGATCCTGACGATCTTGACCGCATCGGCCACATACACGGCGCCGTTCGGGCTGATCGCAATGCTGTAGGGCTGACTGAAGGTCGCGCCCTTCACGCCGTTGCCGGCAAACACGCTGACCGCGCCATCCGGGCCGACCATGCGCACCAGGTTGGTCTCGTGGTCGGCAATGTACAGATTGCCGGCCGCATCGGCCGCCGTACCGTCCTGGCGGTTGAAGCGCGCGGCGCCGCCCTTGCCATCGACGCTGCCGGCGGCCACTGCGGTCGCGGCCGAGGTGCTTACCACGCCGGACGGGGTCACGGTGCGGATTGACGGCGCGCCGCTGTCGAGCGCGACGATATTGCCCGACGCCGTCATCAGGAGCGGGCCGAGGTAGGAGAACCGGGCATCCGCGCCGGCGCCGTCGCGCACGGCGCCGCCGGCGCTGTTGCCGGCCACGGTGCTGACCACGCCGCCGGCGGAGACCTTGCGCAGCAGGTCGACATCGCTGAAATAGATGTCGCCGGCAGCATCGGCCACCATGGCGCGCGGCATGACCACCACCGCTTGCGCGCCCACGCCGTCGCGCGCGGGCCCGGTAGCGCCGCCGGCAACGAAGCTGGCGACACCGCCGGCGATGCGGTAAATCCGCATGTACTCGGCCACATAGATCGTGCCGTCGGCGGTGACGGCAAGGCGGGTCGGCCGGGTCATGCGCCAGGTGTTGGCGGGGTCCTGGGCCCAGCTTACCCTGCTGACCACGCCCGCAGGGGTGACGCGGCGCATGCCGGCGTTTTCCAGCACCAGGTAGTCGCCATTGACATCGAGCGCGATGTCCGCCGGACGGTCGAACAGCGCTTGCGCACCGCTACCGTCGCGCGTGAGTTGTTCGCTACTTGAGCGCAGGCAGACCTGCTCGACCGCGCCGGCCAGCGTGCTGACCACGCCGGCCGGCGTGATCTTGCGCAGCGTATTGTTGCAGGTGTCGCTCACGATCAGGTTGCCAGCGTTATCGACGATCAGGCGCGACAGGTGATTGAAATTGAAGCTGGCCGCGCTGCCGGTGCCATCCTGGCTGCCGTAGCGGGCGATGGATCCGGCCAGCACCGACATCGCGCCCGATGGCGTGAATTTGAAGATGACCTGCTTGGCGCGGTCGAGCACGTAAGTGTTGCCGGCCTTGTCCATCGCCATGCCGTTGGGTACCTGCAGCACGGTTTCCTTGCCGGCGCGCACAGACTGCATGCAGGTGATGCCGAGCGCGGCCATGTCATCGTCGCCGGCGGCCACGTAATCGGTCACGCCCGGGCCGCATTTGGCGGCGATGGGCTTCACATCCGGGGTGGCCGCAACCGGGGTCGCCGGCGCGCTGGAAGAACCGCCCGATCCGCCGCCTCCGCAGGCTGTGAACAGCGCGCAGGCAATCAGTGCGGCGCTGCGGCGCATTGCCGTGGTGAGGGGGAATGGCAGGTGGTCGTGTCGCATTGATTGATTGATTGATTGGCAAGTGGGCTCGGACAGCGAATATACCGACTTTGGAGCGGCAACACTAGGTAAAAGAAGAATCGTTCTCATTTCCAGAATTTAGTTAGGACTCTTTATCTAATTGTCGGGCGTGTTATGATGCGTCGCATGGACATCAAACCAGAAACGCCGTGGGACGGCACACCAGATATTTCGGCGCGCATCGTGGTTGCGATCAGCCGCGTATCGAGCGTGCTGCGCGCCGGAATGTGGGAGTTCGCCACGGCGGAAAACCTCAATCCGACCCAGGCCGAGATTTTGCAACTGCTGAAGGACCGTAGCACGGGCGTGCGCCTGTCGTGGCTGGCCGCGCAGTTGTCGGTCTCGCCTGCCAGCGCCAGCGATTCGGTGACGGCCCTGGTAAGCAAGGGCCTGGTGCGCAAAGCCCGCGCCGAGGACGATGGCCGCGCCAGCGCGCTGTGGCTGACCGAGCAGGGCAAGGCGATGGTCGAGAAAATGATGTCGGCCTTGGGTTTTGCCGACGATGCCGCCGCCGCGCTCGACGCTCAGGTCAAGGACCAGTTGCTGGTCGGCCTGTTCAAGCTGATCGCACAGTTGCAAAAGAGCGAGCGCTTCCCTGCCCTGCGCGCCTGCCTGTCATGCCGCTTTTTCGAGGCCAACGTCAATCCCGGCAGCGCCGCGCCGCATCACTGCGCCCTGGTCAAGGCGCCCCTGCCGATTGCGTTCTTGCGCATCGATTGCGCCGAGCATCAACCGACCGACCCGGCGACGGAACGGCGCAACTGGGAAGCGTTCGCTTGATCTTTTTTGCCTTATATAGTTAGGACTCCTATTAAAAAGCGAACAAGGCCGCGCTTCTCATCTTCTCAACCGGCCTGTTTATAGAGGAAACACCATGTCCCGTATCGCCCTCCTCACCCGCGAGCAAGCTCCTGCCAACGCCGCCGCGCTTCTCGACCAGGTCCAGGCCGCCTTTGGCGCCACGCCGAACATGTTCCGCGCCGTCGCCAATTCGCCCACATGCTGGCCAGCATGTGGGCGGCCTTCGGCGCGCTCGGCGGCGGCACGCTCGGCGCCAGGCTCGGCGACCAGATCGCTGTCGCTAGAGCCTCTTGCAAAACGTCGTGAGGCGACGCTAACGAGCCGAAACGGGCGCCTTGATGAGCACTTTTTCAAAGATTCGGGCCAGCCTGACGGCCTCGGCAAAGGCTATTCCTTCATTTCAGTCCATTCGTCGTCAGCTGCGCCCACGGCCGCGCCGTTTGTGCCGCAGAACCTGTCCCAACTCCCGATTC
>NZ_WHJI01000064.1:0-29426 GCF_011682155.1 Massilia sp. CCM 8734 | reverse complement strand
CTGTGGGGACGCATTGAACAGTTATTGAAGGAACACGACATCTGCGCTATCGCCGCGTTCGTCATTCCGCTTACGCCGAGCACGGGCACTGTGGTCCTGTACGCAACACCGAACAAGGACGGCACCACGCCGGCATCGCTGATGGCGGCCTACAAAGCCATCGATCCGACAGCCGTTATTACGCCATTGGCCTCTGACGACACGCCAGCGTAAAGGCTTTGTCCGCACGAATCGCCACACACGTCGCGGCGCTGAACCTGGCCCTCCGACCGTGGCTCGCTCTACCAGACTGCGCATATGAAAACTACATCCGCATGCCGCCACGCCGCCCATTGCGTGGCGTGCGCGAATTTTCCTGATGGCGCACAGATCCTGCGCGAGCTGCTTGCTATCGTCGGCAACGACGGCTATGCAATGACCGCCCTCACCCTGGGCGGCTACCGCAAGGATCTCGGCACCACTATCGCCAACTATCTCGACCTTTATACACCACGACATGAACGACTTGATCGCGCGACTGCGCCTCGCCAATGACCCGACTGCCGACGCGGCCGCCGACCACATCGCCGCGCTAAGTGAACGCGTCGCGATCCAATAGACCATAATGGACCGCGCGGCCAGCATTCTGGTCGAGGCAATTGCATCAACGGATGGCATCAATGAAGCACAGGCCGAGGCATGTGTCGGCAGCATTCGCGGCCAGCTGGCCAAGGTCGGCAAAACAACCGCCGAACATTACCTTGAGTTGATCTGCGACCGCGTCGCCGCCACGGCCGGCATCGGACCGAACATAGCATTCAATCCCCTCACTGCACTGGACCAGATTCGGGTTGTCTTGCATGCACAGCAGCGGAATGCGGAACCCCTTGAATGGGCAATGTCAGTGCTGTGGGCGCCGGCCGACAGCGCGAACACGCCGCACTTGGTGGTGCGCACCAAGGGTACGCGGGCGATCATCCGCAAGTTCCCGAGTGGCACAACCTGGCTCAATGCGGTCGACCAGCTCCTGGACGAGGAGTGCACCGCATCGGCTGAGCTGCCGGCATGACGGCCAGGCCGGCACGATGCCCATTGGCGCCAGTGGCGATCCTCAACCTGGCCGACACGCACGCGACATCGACGGTCAAGAGGATCTTCAGCTTTTCCAAGCGGAACGTGAGTGTGTTCGCCCAGGCTATCTTCACAGCTGCAATCAATAGGAGTGAGGACGCAATTCGCCCGGACATGCTGGAAGCAAGTATCGGCTTGGTAACCGGACAAGAGAATGATAACTCAGCCTATCCGAGGCCTAGCCGCGATGTGCCACACCCGGACCTGCGTACCGCCATGACAAATACTCTATCCCGTTCGAGTAGCGTCCACACGCCGAGTAGCCGTTCACACGCGGCTGCAAGCCAGAACCACCTCAGATTTTCAGTTATCTGGAAAATTAGCTGTAATGGTATTTTTGCCTGTTTTCTTAAAAAATCCTTGCACAAACCATGTTTACCCGTAAGAATGCATGAAATTCAACAGTCCCCTGCTCCGAAAGACCCAACGTGACCCGCACCTTCAAAGCCCAAGCCATTGCAACCATACTGGGGACCACCTCCGACACGATCCGGCGCGCTACCGAGGAATCTGGACTGGATGTTCAACGTCAAGAGACAGGACCTCGTACGCGGATTTACACCATCGAGAACGTGTACGAACTTGCACAATGGCGAGCGCAAAAAAAAGGGGATAAAAAGCCGAAGAAGCCAGTTGTTGTAACGGTATATGTCCCAAAGGGGGGAGTCGGAAAATCCACAATAGCCGCAAATTTGGCTTGCATATTTCCAACTATGGGCTTGAAAACGTTAGTGGTAGATTTGGATTTTCAAAGCAATCTTACTCTGGCCTTTGGATACGACAGCGAACTTTCTCATGAGGAAGCAGAAGAGGATGGGCTGTCTCACGAGCGCGTAGTGGACCATCACTTTGGGAGCCTTTTCCCGCAATGGCCCCAAACTATGCCACTTGAGGAAATTATCAAAAAGCCTTTTGGAGAATATGGCCCGCACGTGATTCCGTCGGATGTGTCACTTGATAATCTTGACACGATCATGACTTTTGAAGCGTTGGAAAGCCGAAATTCGGCATCAATGTTTGCGAAACTTATTTCGGACGGCCGTACAGGAAAGAGGCCGGGCGTAGATTTAAGTTCATACGACGTCATCATTTTTGACGCCGCACCGGCAAAGAACCGAATGACTCGCAGTGCCCTCTTAGCAAGCGACTATGTAGTTGCGCCAATCAGTTTAGAAAAATTTAGCACCAAAGCTGTCTCATATCTTTCTAGAGTATTGAACGAGATGAAAGAAGAAGCAGGCCGCTGTCCAGAACTTCTTATCGTGGGAAATTTTTTTGACGTGACACGTACCCGCGTGCTAAACCAAACGGCCATGATCCGTAGGACTTACAATGACCAGTGGATGAATTCAATTATCCGTCGCAGCGAAGACTTCCCCAAAACCCTCTCGTCAGATACCTACGAGTTACCCCTTTTCTTATCTAAGCCAAATAGTCCTGGCGCTGAGGATTTACGCAAAGTCGCCAGTGACCTTTTAGCGAAAATGGGAGTCCTGTGATGTCTAAGAAAACATCGGACCACGACATTCTTCAACATTTAGCTGCAAGCCGTGGTCATAAAAAAATGGACCATAACAGCCATCGGCAGGACACCGGGGGAATCATTCTGCATACGCCCCCTACTGGGCCAAATGAAAGCGTAGAGCAGATGCTTGCACGCGAAGCATCGACTGAAACACATCGACCTTCACTACATGCAGAAACTGGGTTAAATGATGAAGACAATAAGATCATCGAGATACCGTGCGATCTCGTTGATGATAGTCCTTACCAAAATCCATTCCGAGATTACGACCCAATTGCACTTGATGAGCTTGCCGGAGGAATGGAGAGCGCGGGGCAGAATGAGCCTATCCAGGTGCGACGTAAAGGCAACCGTTATGAATTACTGGCTGGGCATCGGCGAATCAGAGCCGCGCGCCTAAAAGGCTGGACCGCAATTAACGCTATTATCTTTGAGTGTGACGATGCTGAGGCACTCAAAAAAGTCGTTACCCACAATGAAGGTAGAAAGAACGATAGTCCCTTTGCACAAGGTCACCTATATCAATTTGCGTTGGATCGAGGACTTGGAAATCAAGCGAAAATAGCCACGCTATTTGCAACGAACACGACCCATGTTTCGCGCTGCCTCTCTATGCTAAGGCTCCCGCGGCCGATTGTTTCCATGCTTGAAAAGCAGTCTGATCTGTTCGGAATTAAGACCGCTGAAATTATTAATCAGTTATTAGCGGATCATCCTACGGAAGAAGCACTAATCATCCAAGCGGTCGAGCGTATAAAAAAGGGGGCCCCTAGCACGTCAGTTAAGGGCTGGTTTGAGCAAATGTACAAACAAAAAGAGCAAAAGACCGGAAGAAGCAACAACCGTACAAAAGTTGTCACAAGCGCGAATGGGCGACAACTGTTCTCAGCAAAGCGAGATGGCCGAGTAATCACTGTCAGAGTCAGTGATAGCGAGGTAGACGCAGACGCAGCAATGATGAAAGTAATCGAATCTCTTAAGATGTTCTCAACAGAAAATTACGGAGAAAAGTAAAATATGCTTATTAATCAATTACTTACGGACGTTGCACGGTGCAATTGCACGGAAATTTTAGCTCAAACCTAGGCCATACAGTAAAACCAGAACCCAGCTAATTGCTGGGTTTTTGCATTATATCGAGAACATCATGAGATGAAGTAGCTAAAGCGCAAAAGAGAAAGCCCAGCTTGCAGGCCGGGCTTGCTCAACAACATTTATTTGAAACACTACAGGTACGGTGAATGCTCAGAACCTTCATCCTATACCCCGGTAGTGTGCTCGTCAAACACTTTGTAGGGCTGCTTGCCTTACAGATAGGATAGATTGTGTCCGCACAAACTCTTAGTGATATCGCTCGGCCATACTTGCATCTTCCAACGGCTATACAAGCTGCCTTGATGAGGGTTGAAACCCACCCAACCTTCCGTCGATTAACAAGAAGTACCCTTTTGGTCCTTAAAACCTTGGTGTCCAGGGCATCTGCTCAAAACGGCCTCGCCGTTATTCGCGCGCGTCTCGACCGTATGGCAACAGAGGCCAACGTCAGCTATAAGACCGTGCAACGCGCGGTGCGCATCTTCCGGGATTACGACTGGGTCCTGCCAGCGAGCGAGGGACGATCCGAGTACGGGGTCTTCGAGTCACGACGCTACGTCTTCACGCAGGCCCTGTGCGCTTTAGTGGAATTGCCTACGATAACGAAGCAGAAGCCACCCTCGATGCAACAGCAGCCGGCCCCAGTAGTGCGACAGGAGCATCAGGAGCCAACTGCAGCACCGGAATCGCACGAGCCAGCTGCGCCGCCGGAAGAGCCGGCACCAGTTCAGCCGCAGCCGCAGCCAGAACCGGCCGTAGCGCCCGAGCCGCAGCTTTTAGCCGCGCTGCAAGAGCAGCCGGCGGCAGCTGCCTCACAGGAAAAGCCGAGCCCGGCGGCGCCCCAAGAGACAGAAATGTCCGATGGTCCTATATACGTTGATCTTAGTTTAAAAAAAGATCTACAGGAGATTTCGATAGAAAATCGGAAGGGCAACCCCCCAACCCTGCCACCAGCCGTCGCCATGATTCCCGCTGAAACGGGCATTTCGCCAACCGGCATCTGCAAGCTGCTCGGCATTGCGAAGCAAGCAGGCCACCAGCTGGAGCACGTCTATGCGATCGCCAAGCCTTACCTTGCCAAGATCGGTATCAATTCCGCTCGGGCGTACCGCTACATCCTGGCGATGCTGCACAACGCGAAGAGGGTTGACTATGCTGCCAAAGCAGCCCAGGCCCAGCGCATGAGCGAACCCGATCCGAACGCGGCGTTGAAGGCGATCGCTACGCAATGCCGCTACAAGCGCTACCAGCACGTCGGCAAGAACATCGCGGTGCGCTTTTTCGACGGCACCGCCGAGGTGCGCATCGATGGGCACTTCGAGTTGTACGGCGGCGCAAAAATGCTCGGGCTCTACAAAGGGGTCGCAAACGGCAATTTGCGCGAAGTGATCGAGTGATGGCCGGGGGTTATTTTGGCCCGGGCAGGTCGATACGCAAAGCACTGAGCGTCTCGGCGTGGCGCTCGACGTCGTCCTTGTGCAGATACCGCCCGGTGGTCTTGATCGAGGCATGGCGGGCATTATGCTGAACGGTCTTGAGCGGCACGCCACCGTTGGCCTGGTGCGTCAGCGAGGAATGACGCAGCCAGTGCGTCGACGCGCTCGCCAGGCGATCCGCGATCTCGGGCATGCCGGCTTCCAGGGCAAGGGCGTGCGCGCGGCGGATTACGGCCTTGAGGGCGGCGGCGACAGCGTAGTGGCTGGCGCCGCGCTGGGGGCCGCGGCTCGCCAGCACGAGCGATATCGTTTCGCCTGGTGCCGGCAGCGCGGCCAGGCCGAACGCTTGCCGGTACTGGCGGAATTCGGCGAGCAAGGATGGGGGGACAGGGACCTTGCCGCGTCTGCTACCTTTACCCAGGACATGGAGCCACCATGCTCCGCTGTCGTCGCGCCGGATACTGCGCATGTCTGCGCCGACGAGTTCATTCAGGCGCACGGCCGTGAGGTAGTAGGCCTGCACCAGGAAGCGCGCGCGGGCGCGCCGCAGGGCGGCGCCTGGCGTAGCGCCCTGCAGGATGTCGGCCGCTTCGAGCAGCAGCGAGATCGCGGCCGGGGGCAGGTGGCGCTCGATGGTTTCGCTGCTGACTGCGCGCATGCCGGTAAGCAGCTGGGCCGGGTTCGCCTGCAGATACTCGGCGGCGCAAGCCCATCGGAACAAGCTCTTGATGACGGTCAGCGCCTGCAGCTGCGACACATCGGCCAGCCGGCCGCAGAACGGCCGCCAGCGCGGGTCGACGCGCGGGAACCGCGTTGCGCTGATCCACTGGTCGGCCGGCTGCGGATCGGCGATGAAAGCGGCGAACGCCAGCAGGTCTTCGTAGCGGACGTCGACCAGGTGTTTGCCATGCGCGCGAATCCAGTACAGGAAGCGGTCAGCTTCCTTGCGGCAGTTGCGTACGGTGCGCGGCGACAGATTCGGCCGGCGTAGCCAAAGCGCAATCAGCTCTTCGTCATTGATGGCGCGGGTCAGGGACCCGGAGGGGAGGGGAGGGGCGCCGCCGGCGGCGAGCGGCCGATGTGGCACTGGAACGAGTAAAACAGATTCAATGTCACCCCCCTGCGCGGGGTCGGGCAGGGGGATCGACATAGGTGCTTATTTTTGGGACGGCGGGGTTTTTGCGCGAGGCTCGCCAGGTTCGCGGTTCTCGCTGGTGCGCTTGGCGCCATCCTGAGCCGCGAGCGTATCGGCACGTATCTGGCCGCGCAGCTCGGCCGCTTCCTCGGTGGCATGCTTGGACTCATTGCGGGCGGTGCTCACCAGCGCGCGCGCCTGCTCCAGCTCGCGTGCTGCGCTTTCCAACCGCGCCTGGCTGGCCTGTACAGCCATGTTGGCCGATGCCAGCTCGCGCGCCGCTTGCTGCGCCATCCGCTCCAGTTCAGCAATGTGGGTAACGGCTGCCAGCTCGCGCGCCTCGATCTCGCCGGCGCGACGCTCGCTTGCATCGAACTTGGCCACTGTGACCGCTGCCGCTTGCTCGGCCGCCACGCGGGCCGTGCGTTCGACGGCCAGTTCCTCGCGCGCCGCGCCGAGATCCGCTTCCAGCCGCGGCATCGCCTCAAGGCGCAACTGGGCCTTGGCCAGTTCGGTTCGCGCCGACTCGGCCGCCTTGCGCTCGCGATCCATTTCGACCTGGCCGGCCTGCCAGTCGAGTTCCAATTGACCCGCTTTGCCCTGCACTGTAGCCAGTTCTACTTGGAGCGCTGTCAGCGCGTCGACCTGGTTCTCGATCTCGGCAGCCTGGCGCTCATTCTCGGTGGCGAGATCGGCCGCTTCTTGCTGTTGTTCGGCCAGTTCCATTTCCAGCGCCGCTTTCGCGCTGGACAGTTCCTGTGCCATAAATTCCAGGATGGCGCGCTGCACTCCCGCCGGCAAGGTCAATGCGCTGGCGATCTTTTTTTCCCGATCCGCGCGCCATTGCTGTAACAGCTTGCTGATGGTGCCTAGGCTCCCCATGTTTCCCAGCCGTTCGCGTACAGTGCGCAAGGCTGGCGTGCTTCCGGCCGCCACCATCGCGTCCGCGATGGCGGCTACCTGGGCCAGTGTGATGCTCGCTTCTCTACCCATCGAATGTTCTCCGTTTGTAATGATACGATATGATACGAATGATATGATATGAATCACCGGAGGACAAGCGCCCCTTATACCTTTCTTGAGCAGCAAGTGTAGCGCGGTTTACCCGCGAGACGGCGGGCCTTCCTCAACGCGTGATTAGGGAGGTAATCACGCGTTCAGGCTAACGGCGTGGACCAGCTGAGAAAAAATTTGCGTTGCTGCGGGTTAAGGCGATTTTTCAATATAAAATATTTCCAGCCGCTCACGCGCCCACTTCCGTTTGACCATCCCTATATTGTGTGGCTGAAGTGCGTGAGCAGATTGGTCACGCACTAGGGCACCTCGAAAAACCGACCCATCCGTGGCATCATAGCGTCTCCACGTTGCTGACCTAATTTCATGATCAAGACGAGTCTGTTTGCCGACCAAGAACGCGAAGCCAAGCTGAACAAGCTTGGTGATGCGCTCAAGGTGATGGAGCAGCATGTCGACTTCATCGCGCTTGCCGATGCGGTTGACGAAGCGGCTCCGCGTCCCGGCCGCGAACGCGGCGGGCGTCCTCCATTCCCGACCGAACTGATGGTTCGCGTCCTGCTGATCCAGCAGTTGTTCAACCTGAGCGACGAGCAAATGGAATTCCAGTTGCTCGACCGCTTGAGCTTCCAGCGCTTTGTCGGACTGCGTTCCAGTAGTCAGATACCGGACCGCACAACGATCTGGACGTTCAAGGAACGCTTGCTCAAAGCCGGTGCCACCGAGAGTATCTTTGACGCCGTCAACCGCCAGCTGTCCAAGCATGGCTACATTGCGCGTGGCGGTCAGATGGTCGACGCGAGCATCGTGCAGACACCGAAGCAATCGATGAACAAAGAGGAAAAGGCGCTCGTTGGAGAAGGTGCCATGCCAATCGACTGGAAGCCTGCGAAGCGCCGGCAGAAAGACATAGACGCGCGCTGGACCAAGAAGCATGGCAAGTCCTACTTCGGCTACAAGGTATCGGCCAACGCAGACAAACGCTACAAGCTGGTACGCAAGATCAAGGTCAGCACGGCCAGCGAGCATGACACCCTGCATTTCGAGGCGGTGCTCGATCCCTCCAATACCAACCGCAACGTCCTGGCAGATAAAGGTGTGACTATTCAGCCTCTGAAGCCTGAAAAAACCTATTTAAAATCAATCGGTTGCAGCCATCTGAAAACCGATAAAAAACGCGAAAAACCGGTTTTTCCTTATAAAAACCGCGTAAATCGAGCGTTTTCAGGCGCAGAAATCACGTAACTCATTGATTTGTAAGGGCTGAATAGTTACATAAAGGTTACGTAGATGGCGAGCGCGAGGACAGGTTGACGCAGCAGGGCTGGCGCATGTATATCCAGCGCAAAGGAAGCAAGGGCAAGCCAATTTCGGAGGCCCAGAAGCGGCGCAATACACGCATTGCCAAGACCCGCGCCAGGATCGAGCATGTGTTTGCCGGCTTGGCCGAGATGGGCGGCAAAGGTCTGCGCACGATCGGACTGGCGCGCGCTACGTTACAGCTCAATTGGAAGGTCGCTGCTTACAATTTGCGGCGCCTGGTCTACTTGAAGGAGGCCAGGGTCGAGGCGTTCTGACGCCCGCAGTCCGTCCGGACTGCTCAAAATGAGGTTCAGCGCCCATAAAATGGGCGGGAAGCGGCTCGGTCTGACATCAAAAAACGCAACTGCCGGCATCGCGACCGGCGATTACGCGGGATTTACCGGTAATTCGAGGTGCCCACTAGTTGCCACACCCTCGGGACTAGTTTATGCGCCAGACACGTGAACTTTCACCATAGAGAAGATTTTGATATGAAAATAGCCGCATCAATACTAGTTGCAGGAATTCTGATCGCAGGAGCGATTTATGTTGGACTAACCGATGCGCGCCGAACGTACATACTGGGTTGTCAAGAAATGGCATCGCAAGTTGGGCTGTCAGTGGACGTCGCCGAACAAAACTGCGTGGCTCTATATAAAGGATAGAAAAATGATGAAGAACGAATTTGTTGACTTCTCTAAAGAAGAAATCTCCGCATTGTCTAGTGGATCCAAGACTTCAGACAGTAGCCTGAATCCATGTTCCAGCTCATCCAATAGTTGGTCAAGTTTTTGATTACAAAATAAAATATTAAACTTCCTACTTTCAACCGACTGGTCATGTCACGCTTTGAAGTCAAGCAATCGCGCAACCTGGAATTAACCTCGCCGCACGCCTGGCTTGGCCTGATTGGCCAATGCTTTGACGCCGCCCAGGTCGAGCCGTTCTCTATTCCCGGTATCGCAGGGCATGCGTGCCATGGCGCTGTGTGCCGCATTTTCGCGTAAGCGACGATCCGTTAGATGTTGTCGTTTTGTCCGGACGCTTCCGCTTCCAACAGCACATCTATCAATCCACGGACGAGTACCTGCGCGGGATTCGGCAAAGAACGTAAATCGTGGAGCATGCTCATCATGTGAGGATCTGCAGGGAGATCTCCCGAAATTAATGACACCGAGTTGTGGCGCTGACCCTCGCCAAATCGTAGCCACGCGGCGTTCACTCCCAGCCAATTCGACAAAATTTGGATGTTGCTTTGAGTTGGAATAGCGTGACCCAGCACCCACTTACGTACGGCGTGAGGTGTCACTGATGCCCCTCGGGCGCGAAGATTAAAGCCGTGTGCAACCTGGGCAGGAGAGCAGCTAAGATCTGCCCGCTTTAGAGCACTAGTCAAGCGTTGCGCGAAGAGGGTACGCTCTTCGGTGGAAGGTGAAATTTTCATACAAGCACAAGGTTTGCGTGGAAAATCCATAGTATAGAACTCATCGCTGTCCGGACGCCGCACTGGGGATCTAATCACGCATTCAGGACGCTTGGCGTCCATTTGGGTTCAGTCGCGTTGTTGAGTCCAGCACGGTTTTTTTCGTGCTGAGCATGACCTTGGCTTAAACTGGACGGACTTGCTGCCTGCCAACGCACAAAACTGGTCGGCGAATGATATGGGCGAAGCGACATCGACGGCGAACTGGCCCTTCCGAATCATGTGCATCAGCTCGATGCCGGCGAGCACGCAGCCGGCAGACCGGAACGATTTGAAGTTGAGCATCGGCCTGGTCGCCCGCTTGATGGCGCGATGGTCCTGCTCGACGATGTTGTTGAGGTATTTGACTTGGCGCACCAGGATCGGTACGTCGCGGCCGGCATTGATCGCATCGATCGCCCCCTTGTTGGCGCCGCTTTTGTCCATCGCGACCTTGTCCGGATCGACGTTCGATCTCATGGCCTTGTTGAAGAAGCACTTCGCCGCAAGCATGTCGCGCTTGGCTGTTAGCAGGAAGTCGACGTTCTTGCCCTGCTTATCGACAGCGCGGTAGAGGTATTTCCAAACGCCCTTCACCTTGATATACTTCTCATCCATACGCCAACTGCCGCCGATCGAGCGCTTGTGTTTCCGGCCATTTTCTCGATGAGTGGCAGGAAACGAATCGCCCAGCGGTTGATCGACGAATGGTCGACCGACACGCCGCGCTCTTCCATCATCTCCTCAAGGTGCCGGTATCTAAGCGGGTAGGCCGCATACCAGCGGATGCAGACCAGGATCACATCGATCGGAAAGCGCATTCCTTTGAAGTTGAGCATGTCAAGTCGTCCTGGAGTGGGGCCCGCAGTTTACCCGACCGGCCACGCCGCCGTGCGCTAATGCGACAGAACCCTTTAGCCTCAAGCACCCACGGTAGCAGCCTTGTCCGGTAGTTCCGCTCGGAGGGATCTGTACGGGGGCAGGCTGAGACTCCTGTCCCTACCGCGACCCTGTAAAAGCCCATTTTGAACCACCCCCAGAATAATTAGTGGCTGGCATTGGCTGCCGAGTCACACGCCAGGGGTGGCGCAACAGGCCCTGCGCTAGCGGCAGCGCCAAAAAAATCAACTTCAAAGTGACCATTATCCGTCCGCAAGCCAACCGGACCGTCGAAAGCGTTGATTTCTTTCGGAAGTGTGATTTTAATCGGCGCCGTTGCGCGGTCCATGTATAGCTTCAACTCTTGCCCGACCAAGTCCGCGCGCATGGAATGCGCTTCTCCGATACCAATATGATTTGCAGCAAATGATGGGAGGCTGATATAACCGCCATCACCGCATACCGACGTGTGGATTCCAGGATTCGACTTGACCCCGACAGTGATCCGCGAGGTATCAACGTTCCACATTGCATACGCAACATTGCAACCATCCAAAGCCTTCAATTTCAAACCGATTTGGCGTCGCACCTCGCCCGATGCAAGCGGGACGTCCTTAGACGACTTGCCGCGATAAATGAAATCGATCTGGGCGCTCTGGGGACTTTGCCGACGTATGAAGGCACGGGAACTGCCTGTTGAAATATCGAGTTTTCCATTGGGTAAGGTTGTGATTTTACCGTTGGTGACACATAATTGTTCAACGCCGGTTCGAAACACGTCAGCCAGGGCAGCCTGAGCACTGGCAGTCTGCTCGGCTGGGAGGGCTGCCATCCGCATCTCGGATATGCCAAAATTTGTCGCAGTGGAAGACAGCGGCATATCGTTTTTTGGTGCTTCGCCGCCGCACCCGCTTAGGGCGATCGTCAGCATTGCAGCAGCGACTAAGCAGTTCATATTTTTTCTCATCTTGAATCTTCCAAATCCCCTAGCGTGAAAAAACCATGTTAAAAGTATTAATCATGACAATAACAGAGTTCTGTCGCATTGGCGAACGTGGACGGGGAATCAGATAAACTGTGGCGCCATAACCGGGGGGAAACACCGTGTGCTTGCCGTGCAGGATGTCGATTTTTTGGCGAGGACGCGGTAAATGGCTCTGTCGCATTAGTGCACGGCGGCGGGGCCGGTCGGGTAAACTGCGGGGCCCGAATCCAGGACGACTTGACATGCTCAACTTCAAAGGGATGCGCTTTCCGATCGATGTGATCCTGGTATGCATCCGCTGGGGTTCTGTCGCATTAGCGGAGCCGTCATTGTGAACGTGTAAACTTTGACGCCAAAAACCGTGGACGACCTGACATGCTCAACTTTAAATGCTGGCGAAAAAAGCGAAGCTGCTGGGGGCAATCCGCTTGCCCGACACCGCGTTCAAGGAAAATCCCCTGGTGCTGCGGCGCCCCGATCCGGCCGGCGCCGGCGTGACGAAAGCGGCCAAGCCGCGAGGAAAACCGCGCCCTTGTGGCGCCCGCAGTTGGCCGGTGCCGGCACAAGGAAAAATAATCCGCCAAGACCGCTTCCCCCGGTTGTGCGTGCATGGAGCCGTGCGCGACCTG
Source organism: Massilia sp. CCM 8734 (assembly GCF_011682155.1). Classification (NCBI taxonomy): domain Bacteria; kingdom Pseudomonadati; phylum Pseudomonadota; class Betaproteobacteria; order Burkholderiales; family Oxalobacteraceae; genus Massilia; species Massilia sp. CCM 8734. Next base: position 16,854 of record NZ_WHJI01000064.1, on the reverse strand, counting down.
TTCGCGCAAGCAGCGTTATGTCCAGTTTACGGCGCGGCCATCCATCTCTCAGCTTGCAATTTTCTATAATTTGCGGATAATTCAATGATTGGATGTTCCGCAAAACCTGGGAGAAATGCATGACCACCGACACCATCGACCACACCACCCTCATCAAGCTGGCCGAGGCCGGCGTTGTGCGCAGCGCCCACGCGGTCGGCCAGGCCGGCGGCTGGGGCATTCTAGTTAAATACGGCATGACCGAGCGTGCCCTGGCGGCCCAGCGCAGCCAGCAGGTCCGGATCTTCCGCAAGCTGGAAACGCTCGTGGAATACCTGAAAGGCGTCGGCATCGCACGCTTCGACGTTGATGCCGTGAATTACGCCCCGCGCAGCATCACCGCCACCAAGCGCCCCGATCGCGCCGCCGCGATGAAGGAGGCGCACGCCGCGGCCGCCTATACAAAATGGCTCAAGGCCGAAGTCCAGGAAGCGCTCGACGACACCAGCCCAACCATCCCGCACGACGAAGCGATGCGCCAGGTGCGCGCAGCAATAAAACTGGCGTAAGGAGAGCGCGTGCACCTCATCCACTGGAAAAAACAAGCGATCAATGACCTCATCAAAATCGGCCTTCATATCGCCAGGGACAGCCCCGCCAGTGCGGAGAAAATGATTGACCTCATCGAGGGCAAGGTGACGCCCCTCGCTGCGCATCCGAACCTCGGCCGCGCCGGCCGCAAGCGCGGCACCCACGAGCTGGTGGCCCATGAAAGCTATATCGTGATCTACCGCGTGCTGGCCAAGAAGGTCGAGATCCTGCGCGTAAAACACACGGCGCAGCAGTGGCCACCGGCATCCGCTTAGCGGAATATTTTGGCCGTTTTTCCGTTTTCCCTATTCTCCCTCAGGAGTAAAAATCCATTCAATTTCAACTCTGAAAAGCAACAAATATTGCATTTTTATATTGCATTACTGCTAACTATGGTAAAATAAGGCTTCTGCCGAAGCCTCCGCCAATAGAACAAATGGCCGGTTTAAGCCCTTCCCCCGTTAACTTGTGATATTGGAATAAAGCATGAGTAGAGCTTTGACCGTCTTACGTGATCTCGTTGGAGAACGTCAGCACAATCGCCTATTGCGCTTGTCATTTCCAAACCAGGACGCCCCTTCTGGTCAGTTGCTCGTCAACAAGCTGGAAGCATTCGAGAGCTTGTCAAAGCCCTTTGAGTTCCGCGTCGAGCTGCTTTCCGACAACCCCGACATCCCACTGAAGGATATGCAGGGGAAGATGCTTTGTGTACAGATGGTTCGGCGGGATGGCACGCTGCGCTACTTCACCGGGATCGTCTTCAGCTTCGCCCTCAAAACGGCCGATGGCGGAGTGTCGTATTACGAAGCCCTACTTGGTCCTTGGTACAAGTACCTGACGATGCGGAAGGATAATTACCTCTTCCACTACACGACGATGTACCAGCAGACCGCGAGCATCTTCGGCGACTATGGCAGTCTGGCCGAGTGGGACTGGCGTGTGGCCGGCGCGACCGAGGTGCTTACGGACTGCTGCCAGTTTGACGAGAGTGACCGCAATTTTCTTGAACGGCGCTGGGTCGGCAACGGTATCGTGTATTGGTTTGAACACTCGGAGAACGGCCACAAGCTGGTGCTCTCCGATGACACGACCAGCGTGGAGCCAATCGACGGCGATCCTTCGATCCGGTTCCAACGTCATGGCGGCGAGGCAGAGGAGGACGGCTTGGGCGAGTGGTCACCTTCAAGGCAAATCATGCAGGGCGCAGTAGCGCTCGCATCTTTTGACTTCAAATCACCTACGCCTGTTCACACTTCGCTGCCGACAGTGAGTCAGCAGGGGAACGTACCGAGCATCGAATCCTACGAATATACCGGGGCATACGGCTTCACGGGTGGCGGGCGCTCCCTGGCACAGTTGCGGATGGAAGAATTCGAGGCCGCTGGCAAGCAGTTTGAAGGTTCCGGGAATAACCGCAACGTCCTTCCGGGGCGCTGGTTCAGGCTGACCGACCATTTTGATGCCAGCGCAAGCGGCGACGAGGCCCAGGCGCGCGAATTCCTGATTCTTGAAGTGGTTCACAGCGCCTCGAACAATTACCACGTAAAAGCCACCGCTGAATCTCACTACAAAAACCGGCTGCGCGCGATCCGCAAGATCATTCCATACCGCGCGGGGCGTGACCACAACAGTGTGGAGACGAAAATCCACGGCATCCAGACCGCAACCGTGGTGGGGCCGGCTGGCGAAGAGATTCACACGGATGAATTCGGGCGCGTGCGCGTACAGTTCCATTGGGACCGGGCCGGCAACAACGACGAAAAGAGTTCTGCATGGATTCGCGTGGCGACGCCGTGGGCCGGCGCAAATTTTGGTATGACCGCAATTCCGCGAATCAACGGGGAGGTTCTCGTGCAATTCATAGACGGGAATCCAAATCGCCCGATTATCACCGGCATGGTGCCGAACGCGGACACGATGCCGCCGTGGACACTGCCGGCCAATAAGACGCAAAGTGGTATTCTCTCGCGTTCCACGCCCGGCGGTAGCTACGACAACGCCAATGCGCTTCGTTTTGAAGATAAAAAAGGTAGTGAACAACTATGGCTTCACGCCGAAAAGGACCAGCTCACCGAGGTCGAGCACGATGAGGATAAATGGGTGGGGAATGATCGCCGCAAAACTGTTGACCGGGACGAAACCAATCACATCAAGCGTGACAGAAGCGAAACGGTGGACCGTGATGAGTTGATTACCGTGCACAATAATCGTACAGAGCGCGTCGACCATTTTGAAAGAATTAGTATTGGGGATGATCGCGACGAGGAAGTCGGCGTAAACGAAACGATCAAAATCGGCAAAAACCAAAGCGTGAATGTGGGTAAAGAGCAGACGTTTAATGTTGGGGGGAATCGCTCTAAGTCCGTCGATAGGAACGAGAAAGATCGTATTGCAAGAAACTGGTCGATCAATGTCGGCAGGATGAAAACAGAAACCATCGGCATGGCTTATATGCAGAATGTGGGGATGGGGCGCATGGAAAACGTTGGCTTGGGCTATAACCTAAATGTGGGTATGATCATGGCCACCATCGTTGGAGTAAACCAGAGTACCAAGGTTGGCAAAAAAATCTCTATCACAGCAGGCGAAGAACTATCGATTACCGTCGGGAAGGCTAGTTTGGTCATGAAAGCGGATGGCAGCGTCACTATTAACGGCAGCAAATTTAATTTTGAAGCAAGCGGGCCGGTGCAGATTTCCGGCAAAGATGTTGACATCAATTAATCCGGGCCGATATGCAATTTCGCAACCAAACGCCGTTTCCTGCACTTGGGTTCGAGGGAATTGACCAGTTCAATCAAGCATTCCACGTTGTTGCACTCCGGCAGACTCTAACGTGGGGAGGGGACGGCGAACTGCGCTATGCAGACGAGCAGGCGCCGCTGTGTGAATCCGATGAGTTTTTTGGCGAAATTACTTCCAGTAGTGTGCGTCAGGAATCGGATCTATGCCAATACAAGCCGAAGTGCGATTTTATTGTCAATGCCACGGCTTACGCACCACTGGGTAAGTCAGTGCGGCGTTGCGGAGTTCGCATTGCTTTGATGCGGCCTGACCATTCTGCAAGCATACCTGAGCGTCCACATGGCTTGAACCCATTTACCGCCCCGGAAGAACACCGGATGGAAGAGTGGCGCGCTGCAGTGAAGCATGCGGAACAGAATTCCGTTCCTGGCGAACGTCTCGTTGACAAAAGCCTCACTGTGACTGGCGAGCGGGCTTTGGTTCGCAGACCATGGCCTATACGTATAGGGGCAGCAATCGTGCGCCTGGGCAGTTTGGGACTCATAAGTGTGCCCACATGGCGTCTTACGTCTCCACAGATGTTTAGCCCATTCCCGTTACGCAATGAATATGCTTACGGCGGAAGTCGCCGTATCAACCGCGGCGATCGCGCGGCAAAGTGGGTCGCCCGAAAGCATCGACTGAAAGCTGATGAGGTGGCTGCCCAGTCCTATGATCATGCGCCCCCGGCCGAGCAGGCGATTGCACGCTGCGCGTTTGAGAGCAACGCTGTCGGCTGCGGCTTTGCGCCGCGGTGGTATCTATTCGCCACTGGAGTGAAGCGGTTACCCGCACCTCGCGTCGAGGCCGTTGATAATCCCTTCAGTGCCACACAGTTCTGGAAGATACCGACACTAAATTCTGAAAAAATATCACGGAAGGTGCTTACAGTAGCTGGTTTTGGTACGCGATCCAGGGTACATCCACACCGCCGCGACTTGGCAGGAACAATCGACCAGCGATTTATTAACAGCGCTGATTGGTTACCGAAAGACTTCGACTTTAATGTTTGGAATGCTGCTCCTATTGATCAGCAAACCGATTTTCTTTCCGGCAACGAGATTATCGAGCTTACGAATCTTTGCGCACCAGCGAGTCCAGGCGCCACACTAGGCCCTACTGGCGATACCATTCTACGTTTACGTTTGCCCGGACACGTCTGCACCGTGCTTATGAGAATGCGCGACGGGACGATGTTTTTTAATCCTATGCAAATCGACACCCTGATCGTTGAACCAGAAACACAGACCCTCAGCATCGTTTGGCGCGCGGTATTTGCTAAAACACCAGAAATTCGCGCGGCCGATGCCTATCTGCACGGACGCTTCGAAGCCGAATATAGCCGCCACCTACTTAACGACCCGGAGAAAACCTCTGTGCCCGATCACCGAAAGATGGCGTTAGACGCTGGAAAAGAGGAGTTTCATGGGTAAGATTGGTGCAAGAAAGAATTTTATTTTGAAGGCAGTTTCGACTGCACCTTCTTTTAACAAAACACCTGTAGGCAGCAGCACACCACCGGTACCCTATCCAACCACACAAGACCTGTCAAATAGTGTTTCAGTGGCTTCGTCAGTGCGATTTAACGGCGATCCAGCTTACGTGTTAGACAAGACTCAACAGCCCAGCTGCAAAGGCGACGATGCTGGCCTTGCCAAAGGCGTGAAATCGAACACAGTGAACGGTTATGTGAAACCCACCGGTGCGGCGGCTCATTTTCGCGCCGAAAAAAAGTTTGTTGTGCGCCAAGGGGATACTAATGTGATGAATGGAGGAAATAATCCGGGGATCTATGTCACCTCGCAAATGCCTAGTCTGACAGGCGGTGCCGCAACAGCGGGAGATGCAGACGAACACAGCCCGGCAATCGAAGCGGAAACGCCTGCTGAGCACGCGTTTTTAGGATGTCAGCCGCCGTTGTCTCTCCCCACACCTGAACCGTTTACCAATACAGGTTCCTTGCTTGCGCTTGCGCTTAAAGCAAAACAATCAAAAACATCGACTGCGTCCTTGGTGCAGTTTGTCCCAGGTAAAAGAGGATAAAATATGGCGGTGTTGACGGGAGCGGGGTTTGCGCTCGGGCCAGTAGGCTGGGCTATTCTGGCAGTAGTCGTTGTGTGCGTTGTAGCCGCTATAGTCATCGATGAAATCAAGAAGACTGGGAACGTTGAAGCCATAAATTTACCGAGCGAGAAGTCTGCCGACTCTCCTCCCATGACGGATGCAGAAAAGGAAGAGGCAGCGAGGCTTGACGCGGAGGCGGCAGCGGAAGCCGCTGCGGAGGATGCGACGACTGTTGTAGTAGGTACCGAGGTCTTGAAGTGTGGAGAAGCAGGAACCTACGGAGAATTATTAGAGAAAAGTGCGGACAAAAAATTTGACCGTGATCATGTACCGTCTAAAGCTGCGTTGCAAAAAGCAGCAAGAAATCTGCTACGCAAACGAAAAATTGACCTATCCGATGAACAGACAAGTGCACTGTTCGGGCCTAAGGGGGCTATTTCCCGGGCTGGCCGGGCAATTGCAATTTTTCGAAAAGACCATCAAAAGCATAGCGATACATATGGTGGGCGCAATAATCAAACGAAAATCTCTGATGATGCTGATGAATTACAAAAGGCTGCAAAAAAAGATACTAAGCGTATTGAAGAAGCAGAAGGAAAAGAGATGGATGCCGATTGCGCTGATAAATACGCTAAGGCAGCAGAAGAAATACGGAAAAAAACGCACGCCGAATATGAAGATGAACTAAACGCAATTATTGACCATATTTTAAATACCGTTATATGAAGGAAAATTATGCAAATATTTGATGCAGCTAAATTTTTTGGATATTCACCTAAAAATGAGAAATTTGACCGATTTCTTTCAGATCATTATATTGTTGAGCGTCCTGTTTTTAATGAAACTCCGATTGAGCGTATCACACAAAAAAATGAAGGAATATCACTTATTTTTGAAACCAGCAGTTTTTTTAAAGAAACGTATGGGTTAGATGCTTACGCCAAAGAGGGTGACATGATATTTAGTAAGATACAGGTATATAGCGAAAATCGTGATACCCGATTTTCTCGATATGCTGGTGCTTTACCATTTGGCCTCACATTGGAAAGTACTCTAAAAGAGACGGTAGCTATTCTTGGGGAACCTAGCAATAGTCACAGATCAGGCCCGCTTAATCATGCGTATAGCTGGGATAATATTCAAGGATATAGGGTTGGAGTGTGTTTTTTGCCCGAGGGGAAAAGTGTATCATTTTTTTCGCTATCTCTAAAGGAACTATAGATCGCTGTGCGAAAAATATTTACACACTCGTATTACTAGTTTTAACCGTAAAAAACTAACTGGTTTTTTGGCTCAGTATGTACCTGATTTAAAAGGAAGCTCTGATTAATCAAATTGCTCATACTATTTCTGAGATTGAGAAGACGCTCCGCAACGCCTGAGCCTATGGCAATTCGTCTATTTCGCCGATGGCTCTACGGTCGACTGTCGCCTAGCGAGGAAATATGGCGATCATATAAAGGGAATTATGCAGATATTAGAGCTTGCTGGGTTTTTTGGATTTGCTCCCCAAAATATAAAATTTGATCAATATCTTTCCTTATATGATATTTCTGAGCGCCCCGTTTTTAACGAGACCCCTATGGAAGATATATCTAAAGAAGGCTTGGTACTCTGGTTTCATACAAATCGTTTTTATAGGGACGCTCACGGCCCGGTGCATGATAGTGACGGTAATATGGTGTTATCTAAAATACAAGCTTATAGCGAAAATAATGGAAGTGGACTTTCCCGCTATTTGGGTATTTTGCCATTTGGCTTGACGTTCGAGAGTACTCTGACGGAAGCTATAACCGAACTTGGCGAACCCAGCAATAACCATCGATCCGGACCGCACAATCATTTATACAGCTGGGATAATATTCAAGGGTACCGAGTTGCCCTATGTTTTATCCCCGAGGGTAAGAGCGTGTCGTTTTTTTCGCTTTCCCCAAAGGGTGTATAAACAGCTATAGAATTGTCTTATAGCTACTGATTTAAAGCGCTTTTGAGTAAAGCCATCACTATTCCGGCGCACACTTCGTGCCTGATTTAAGAGCAGGCTATTATATATAGAATTATTAGTTTTTGAGTTGTTATGAAAATTTTTGAACTCACTAAGTTTTTTGGGTTTCCATCTCAGAATGAAGATTTTGACAAATTTCTTTCTGCTAACCACATTGTTGAGCGCCCCATTTTTAATGAGACTCCTATTGAAGTCATAACTGTTGAAAAAGAAGGTATAGGACTGATGTTTCAAACTGCCGATTATTATAGAGAAACTTACGGGCCGGTAGATGAAAATAGCGACATGGTACTAACTACCGTACAAGTAAATAGCGATTATTATGCAGGAAAATTTTCTCGGTACACAGGCGATTTGCCATTTGGGATCAAATTTGAAAACACTCTAACAGAGGCAATTGCTATTCTCGGAGAACCTCGAAATAGTCATCGATCAGGACCGGTTAACCATATGCATAACTGGAATAACTTTCAGGGATATCAGATTAGCTTAAATTTTTTGCCGGAGGGAAAAAAAATAGCATTTTTATTATTGTCACCAAAGGAGATATAGAATGTAAGGAAATTTTGATTAATATCGTTAGGCGATATATGAAGAAAATGAAGTTATGCTAACTACGGTACAAATTTATCTCCAATACTAAAATGATTTCAAAATCTCCACCTGATGTAGATTTATTTATATCGCATTTGGGAAAGGCGCTCGGTAGCATTGATCGCCCTGTATTCAATTACGCTAGGAAACCTGATTTTACGCTACCGGAACATTCTCCCATAGGGGGCATTTTCTTTATAAAGCTCGGATTTTCTATCACGTTCTGTCCTCCAGAATTTTATCATATGGATGATGCGTTGGCGGGCCGTGAACCAATTATTTCGAATATCCAAATTTATTCGGGTGACGAGGAATATGGGCATGTTCGTTATATAAAATCGTTACCGTTTGGCCTGAGCTTTGATGACAGCCGGCAGTCACTTAACAAGAAACTCGGCACACCGGTTTGGCAGTTCCCTTTTGTTGCGCCGGTTAAACTTGAGCGTTGGGATCTAGGAGACAAATGGTTGTTGGTTGAGTATGCATCAGATATGTCAAAAATAAGAATGATTCAGATCGGTTTAGTTCCGAAGAAGCCGAGGCCGTCAATCTTGCCGAAAATTGTGCAACCAGACATCCAGACTCTGCTGTCTACCCTAGGCGAGGAGCCAAAGACTATAACCGGTCATCCTGGCTACGCTCGCATTGATGTTTCTACTGTCCCGACAAGCCCTATCCAGGATGGTCGTTCCTACGAAATTGATGCTCTAGAGACCCATGGTGTTGAGCTATATTTTCGTGTTTCGAAAAATCGACATCAAGCTGGGGAAAATATTCTTTCTGGGGCTCGTTACATACGTAAGGGGCTGAGTTGGTCCGCAGGATTTAACGGCCATTTGCCAAATGGCTTACAATTTGATGATACGCCCGAAGTAGCTGTACGAAAAATAGGGAGTTTGCCCATTACTGGTAAAGCAGATGTACTTACCGGATACTTCGTTTGGAAATTACCAGAATACTTGCTTCAGGTAGGTTTTAGCGTAATGGAGCAACGGATCAACCGTATTTTTATAGCGGCACATCCTTACTACGCACAAGCGCTAATAGAATCGCCTCTGCTTGCGCAACCTAATCGGAGTTAATTTTTCATAAATGGCGATCACAATTGGGCTGTATTGTTGAGATATCGACTGACGGATGGAAAGAACCGAGTTTGTTCGCCCTCTTTGTTCGATCCGACGTTCTTGGGATTCGCGTTGACTTGCACGACTTTGTTAAAATCTACTTTTATTGTGAGATATAGTATTTGCGCTGTATGATTATAATGAGGTAGAAGTGACACGGTTGTTCTGTTCATTAAAATTTTTTTTGACAGCATGGTCAATGATCGGTTATTGTTACAACAGTTTATGTAACAACCTAACACGAATGGAATACCCATGGATTTCACAAAACTTACTGTTGTAGATTTAACAGCACTGCGCCATGCTATTGCTGCCGAACTGAAAAATCGCGAAGCTGCCGCTATCGAAAAGGCGCGGACAGACATTAGCGCGATTGCAGCAAGCGTTGGCATCCCTGTTGCCATCCTTATGGGAAAAGCGAGTACAAAGGAGACTGGTGTAAAAAACAAGGCTGCCGTTAAATACCGTGATCCTTCCAATCCGAACAATCAATGGACCGGCCGTGGACGTTCGCCAGCGTGGGTTAAGGCCTTAGAAACAGCCGGTACGCTTGATAGCGCCAAGGTTTGATTCTGCGAGTACCTGCTCTGTAAAAAAATAGGCCCTGGAGTTCAATCCAGGGCTTTTTTATTGGGCTGTTATTCAGCTCGGGTTTCCGCCAACTCACGTTGCACAGTTTGTTTCAAGGCAGCCGGTGCGGTCTTCTGCGTCCGGTTAAGCGCATCCTGTCTCATCGCTTGTACGCGCTTGATGACGCCTGGCATGCTGACCCTGATCGGTGTGGCCGGGTTCTTCGCATTCCAGTCGTCGCGCCGCGCGCGCGCCTCGTCTACCTTCGCCATGTCCCTGTCGGCCAGGCCCTGTGCCCAGTGCTCGGCGATCTCCATCGAGCGCATGCGGTTCTGGCCAACCATGTTCAGGGCCTGGCCCTTGGCATCCTGGATGTCGGCGGTGCTGTTTGGCTGGAAGCCGACCATCTTCATCATCGCTTCGGCGGGGCTGGTGTCGTTCACGTTGTAGCCGCGCGCGTCTCGGTAGGCGCCGGTCGCCAGCATGTCGGTCCCCTTGGATACGTTGCGCACGGCCGCCGGCGTGACGTCGAGCACGGCGCCGGCCACGTCGCCGCCCAGCAGCTTGCCGGCCCCGGTAAACGCGCGCTTGGCGACATCGCCTGCAGGCCCGGCAAGCTCGCCCAGGTCGCGCGTGTACGAATCCTTCTTCGTCAGTAGCCCGGTACCAGGGATCAGGTTGCCCATCCCGAACCGGCCGGCGACGTCCACCGGCATGCCGGGCATGCTCGATACGCCTTTGAGCACGAAGTCGGCGCCGCCCTGGCCAAGGGTATTGGTCAGGAACGCTTGCTTTGAGCGCTTGCTGGAAAAATTGTAGCCGAGGCGCTGCAGGATTCCATCGACCGCGTCTTCCAGATCCTGCTCGAATGGCAGGCCGTCGGCACCGCCCATCAGCAGCAGCACCGCGAGCATGTACAGCGCTGCGCGGCGGCCGGCCGCGCGCTCCTTCGAGCCAGGCGCGCCGGCGAATGCCATGCGAGACAGTAGTTCAAGGTAGCCAATCGAATACTGCTTGAACGTCATCAGCAGCGAACCGACGGCGCCGCGCGCCCACTTCGGCTTGTTGCCCGAATTGTAGATGCCTTGCGTTTGCGCGACCGCCTCCTGGGCGAACTTTGCCGGATCGGGAAACCCTTCGTCCACAGCCGTGCGGTAGGCCGCGATGAAGGTAATGCGGCGGTTGGCCAGCTCGGCCATGGCAAACAGCTTGCCCCAGCCCAGCGTGACCTTCGCCATGGCATTGTTCAGGTGGGCCCGGGTGTTTCCGGCCTTGGTGCCATCGCCGGCACGCAGCGCGCCCTTGCCCGACGCCTGCGTCTGCAGGTAGTGGACCTCCTGCGGCGCGACGATCCCTTCCTCGATCGCCCATTGCATCGCGGCGTCGAGCTGCGCGTCGCCAGTCGCATCCTTGCCGGCGTCCTTTACGGCCGCCGCCAAGCGCGCCCCCGCCTTCGTCAGCCCCCCGAACTGGCTCAGGTAGGGCAAGGTCATCGTGAACGGCTGGGTAAGGTTGACCATGGCCGACGCCACCGATCCGCCCAGAAATTGCGCGAACATCAGGCCGCCCAGCGGCGCGCCGGCTTCGGGATTACGGATATGCTCACGCAGCTGCATGGCCGCGTCCGTCAATTCGCCCTGCTGTTTCGGGATCTCGGTGATGGCTTCATCGATCTCGCCCAAGTGGGCGTTGCCGGCGGTCAGGCGGGCGTTGCTGTAAATGAAACCGGCCAGCACCCGGCCGGCATCCTCCGAAAAGCCCGCGATGCCCTTGCGCTGGATCATGCGCTTCATCGAGCTGCGGTTGTTCTTCGCCAGTTTCAGGTAGGTCTGGTAGACCTCAGTGCTGGCCGCGCTCGCCTGGCTGTCGAGCCCCACCATCGAGCCGAACAGCTCGATCGTCTCCGGAGAGACTCCGGCGAACAGTTTATAGGCGTCGGCCGACACTGTCCCGTGCGATACCTGCGCGCCAGGATGCTCGGCGCGCATGTCGCGCGCCATCTTCGACGCCTCGTACTGCGTCTCGAACATGCCGAAGTAGACTTGATCCTCGCCCTCCTGCACGTACACGGTGTGCTTGCCGAAGCGCGACAGCGGCGCGTAGCCGCGGTCCATCAGGTCCTTGCCCTTGTCGGACAGGTTCATGATCTGCCTGGCCGTGTCGAGGTGTATGTCCATCTTTTCCGGGTCCAGCTTTGCCAGGGCAATAAAATGGTCGCGCAGCAGCGCGGCCGCTGCAGGCAGATCCGGCGCTGCCACGGCCTGCTCCAGCATGCCCTTGGCGTCTTTGCCACCCATCTTGACCATTTCGCTGATCGTCAGGTTCGTCAGGCTCTTGTCGAGCGCCGCGCGGAACTGGCGGTACAGCGCGACCTGGTCGGCCGACAGGCTAAACATCGAGCGCAGCTCCGTATCGGACCACACCACACCGGCGCGCAGTTGGGTATCCTTGAAGCGGCTGTTGATGATCGAGTCGTAGATGTCGAGCGGGTTGTGCTGCCAGGCGCGATTTTGCTGGTCGTCGATGATGCCCTTCTCCAGCAGGATGCGCGCCTTCTCTGCGGTCGACATCGCTTCGGCCTGCTCCTCCAGGTCCTCGATCTTCACCGGCTTGCCGTGCGCGTCGCGCGCCCAGGTCAGCGTGCCCTCGAAAATTGGCGCCCCGATCGCCTTGGTATCGGCGGCCCTCAGCGCCTTTTTGCGGTTTTTGCCCACGATATCGGCAATGTTCTCCAGCTTCGGCAGCAGGGTCGGCGCCAGGTCGGCCGCCACCACGGCGTAGCGCGAGACGTCGCCCAGGAAGCGCTGCACGGCGCCGTAGACCGCGGCGAATGCCGGCTGGCGTTTCGCCAGGTTGTCCATGGTCCCGATCGACTTGTGCCACCAGCTCAGTTTCCCCGTGCTGTTGAACAGGTCGCCAATGAGATAGTTCGCCGGCAGGCGCACTTCGGCAATGCTGTTGGCGGCGCTGGCCAGCGCGCTGCCAAGGCCGACACGGCTGAACGCTGGCGAGCTGCCGGGCGCCACGGCGCCGCTCGATGCCGGCTTGCCCTTGCGCAGCGCCGCGCTGCCCGCAGCGGCCCACGGGTCCGCCGGCGGGAAGTCGGTCGCCGTCTTGCGGAAAATCTGCTGGATCAGCGCGCGCGCCTCTTCGTTCTTCATGCCGCGCCAGTAGGCGGCCGCCTCGGGCATGCCTAGCCATTCGGCCAGGCTCGCCAGCCAGCGCTGTACGGTGCGTTCCACCTTGGCGCGCACGTCGGTCCGGGTGAAGGCGCCGGCGTTCGGTTCGGCCAGCACCGCAAGCGCTTCGTCAATGCCGCGCGCGGTGGCGTATTTTTGTCCGCCATGCTTCAAGGCCAGCTGGCCCTGTCCGGTTTTTACCCAGCGGTCAGCCTCGGCCCGGAATGCCCCATCGCGCTGGTAAATCATGTTCATGCGGGTGATATACTCGTCGCCTGGCAGAAACCTTTGGAGTCCGTAGTGCAGCATTTCGTGGAAAAGGGTCCGCTGGACCTCCCGGAGGGTGGGCAGGGCGTCCCGGAACAGGTAGATGACGCCTTTGTACACCGCCCCGGACACGTGCTCATCACTTGCGACACCCGGGAGGACGCCGAAAGCGCTGTCGCGGATGCGGACCACGGGCTGGTGCTCAAATTTGCCAATGCGGTTTTCAACTTCTTTGGCTATCACCTCGTCCGAAAGCCATTTCGCGCGCGGCAGCGCGACTGACGTTTCGCGCATGGCGCGCCTGACCACGGGCGCCGGTGCCGCGGCGTCGCGCGTCGCGTTGTTTTCCGCCCAGGTCGCAACCATGATGGCGCGTACGGCGTCGACGTCGCGCACCAGCGCGGTCACATCGAAGCGCGAGCCGCGCAGGCTCTTAATGAGTTTGGCCGCCACTTCCATGAATTTGTAGGCGACCCTGCGGAACAGCGCGCGGTCCGCCTTGGCCAGGTCGGACCAGAAAACCGGGTCCATCCACATGCCGCCATTGATATCGGCAATGACCTCGGCTTCCGCCTGATCCTCGGTGACATCCTGGAACCCGTTTGCCGCGAATTCGCGCGCCTGGCGGTCTTCCACCACCCCCTCTTTCAGGTAGGCGCGGATCTGCGTGCGCAGCTTGGCGCCCAGCGCCGGATTCGACTGTTCAAGTGCATGCAGCGTTTCGTGGCCGGCAATTGCCAGCTCGGCGTTGCGCATGCCTTCGGTCAGGTAGGCCACGCCGTTATAGGCCACGCCCTCGAACTCTGCGTTCTTGCTCACGAAATTGACCTCGATGCCCAGCGCCTTGCCAACCTGGCGCGCCAGGGCAAATTGGGCGTTGGGAGCGATGCGCAGCGCGCGCACCGGTGCCATATCGGCCTTGGCCAGTTCGCGGTTGAGCTGTTCCGTCGCCTTCATGGCGCGCAGGAAATCGACGCCGCTCAGTTCAAGCGGCGCAGTGGTGCCGGCATCGGCGCCGGCGGGAAGAGTTGGCAGGGAAGAAACGCCATCGGCACGGAAGTATTCCGCATCGCGGCTGTACAGTAGGCGGGCGAGCTGGGGACTTACACGTTGTAGGAGCCGCTCTGAAACGTGATCCAGAACTTCTCGCCCTCCGTCTCGTCCAGCCTCCTGTAAAACAGACTGGGTAAGAACCGCTCTCTTAATATCAGACATCCCAATCGGCGGCGTATACATTCCTCTTGCGGTTGGGAAGAAGACGTCATAAGCGTTTCGTACCGATTCTGCAGCAGTAACAAAATCCTCGTTTGTGAAAGGTACTGCATCCACTCGCCCGATGTCCCGTGCGCCTTCATCAGCGCGGTCAGTTCCGCGTCCGGAAGTGCTTCCACCGTAGGCTGGTCCCAGCCCTTGCTCATCAGACCATTCTCCGAGATCGGATTGGTCAGCTCGTAGTGCCCCGGCAGATGCCCGAACGGGTGCGCGCTCGAAGCGGGCGCGGGCGAAGTTGTAGGTGACATCGGCGATCTCAGGGAAAAGGTGCAGGATGTTAGTGTAGGACGAAACCAGCATTTCCTGCAAGTTGTGGGCATCGTCGCCGACCTGCCAGTCGATCGGGCGTACGTCGGCGCCGCCGGCTGTCCCTGTAGCTTCGACCTGGCGCGCGTGCGGCGCCAGGTGCTTGGTGGTGCCGTGGCGCAGCGCGGAGGAAATCATGTGCTCGGTGCGGCGGTACAGCGCCTTGTCGGACAGCCCGGCCGGGTCGCCGATGAAGACATGGCCGGTGTTGTGGGCGAGCGTGGCCACTGCCTGATAAACACCCGAGCCGGTGCGGCCTTCTTTCCAGTTCGAGATATCGAGCCAGATTTCCTTGTTGCGGTTGTTGCGGTAAACGCTGGCCTGTTCGCCGCTCGGCGACGTAATGTGCCAGGCGCGATCGACGGGCGCGGCTGCATCTTCCAGATCGCCCTCGCCAACGAACTCGTCAACCGAAAGCGTCGGCGCCATGTCGGCCAGGATGCCGGCAAGGGTTTTGGCATTGCTGTCGGGCATGCGGAAAGCGGCGTCATCCGTCGCGATCTGCGAAAAGATGTTCACCAGCGGCGCATCCGTGTCGATGCGCGTCCGGCTGAACATCAGCTTGTCCGGCGCCTGGCGCCTGAACGAGCCGTCCGGGCGCCGCAGGGGATTGGTGCGCTCCACGACATTGCGCGCGGCGCTCGGCCCACCGTTTGACAGTTCCCGAATGACAACTTCAAGCCGAGCGTTCTTTGCGTCCAGCTCGTCCTGTTGGGCGAACGGGCCGCCCTTGCGCGCGCGCAGCTCCGGCAGCGCGGCCACGGCAGCGTCGTAGCGGCGCTGGTAGTTAGCGATGGCGTATTCCAACCCGGCTGGCGCCAGGGCCTTTTCCAGGTCTTCCACGGCTGTGCGCATGGCCGACGTCGTGTACTCGGCGTTGTCACGCAATTTCGTGTCGCCGGTGGCCAGCGTCGAGCCGTCGGCGCGCAGTACCGCCAGCGACGTCCAGAAGCCTTCGCGGCCGCTCTCCATCGTTGCCTGCAGCTGCAGGCCAAGGTACTGCCCGATATCGATCGTCTTCGCTTCGCCGGCGGCCAGGCCGGCGGACGCGTCGGACGCCAGCTCGGCGATCGCACGCGCGGCATCGGTACGCGCGATCAACTTCTTGCCGTCGACCTGCATCAGGAATGTCTGCTGGTCCCCAATGGCCGAACCCACGGCCCCCATGGCGCCTTCGAGCGAGGACAAGCGGCGCCCACCGACCTTGATCGACATTTTTTTCTTGTCGTCGCCGCCCTGCTGGGCTTTGACGGCCGCCATGACGGCGCCGCGCGCCAGCGACCCATCGCTGAAATGCTCACCTTCGACATTGACGCTGCGCGTAGCCGCGTCCTGTTCCACGTCAGCGATACCGGCCTGGATCGATGCCAGGTCCACCTCGGCGGCCCGCTTGCGGTCCGGATTTCTCGCGATCGTCGCTTCGGCATCCTCGATCTGGCCGGTAATGCCCCACTCTTTGCGGGCATGCTGCCGCTTGAGCAGTTCGAGCTTGTCGATCTCGGACATCAGTTTGACGCGCTCCAGCAACATCGGATCGCCCGATGCCAGCGCCGCCAGCTCGGCCATGCTGACCGAGTCCTCGTCCTCGAAGTCCATCGAGAAAGCGCCGTCATATTTACGGATCGCATTGATGGTTTTCAGCTTGGACGCGTTGAGCGACCACATTTTCGCATCGATGGTGCGCTCGGTCGCGTATGCCAGGATCTCGATCTCGAAGCGGTCGATGCCGTATTTTTTCAGCAGTTCGTTGCCCTGGCGGATGCCGCGGCCCTCGCGTTGCTCGATGTCGGACGGCTTCCACGTCACGTCGGCGTGGTGGATCGCCACCAAGCGCTTTTGCACGTTGGTGCCGGCGCCCATGCGCGGGGTCGAGCCGATCAGCACCCGGATGGTGCCATCGTTGACCGCATCGAAAATGGCCTGCTTCTGCGCGTCGGTGCTCGCTTCCTGGATGAAGCGGATCTCGGCTGCAGGAACGCCGCGGGCGACCAAGTTGTCCTTGGTCTGCTGGTAGGCATTCCAGCCGCCCGACTGGGCGTTACGCAGTTCTTCCATGTCGTTCGCGTCGAAGCGCTCAAGCTGCTCGCCACGCAGGCGCTGGCCAGCCTCGTCACCTTCG
>NZ_WHJI01000063.1:0-30127 GCF_011682155.1 Massilia sp. CCM 8734 | reverse complement strand
CTGTGGGGACGCATTGAACAGTTATTGAAGGAACACGACATCTGCGCTATCGCCGCGTTCGTCATTCCGCTTACGCCGAGCACGGGCACTGTGGTCCTGTACGCAACACCGAACAAGGACGGCACCATGCCGGCATCGCTGATGACGGCCTACAAAGCCATCGATCCGACAGCCGTTATTACGCCACTGCCGTCTGACGACACGCCAGCGTAAAGGCTTTTGTCCACACGACTCGCCACGCACGTCACGGCGCCGAACCTGGCCATCTGATCGTGGCCCGCTCTACCAGATCGCGCACATGAAGACTACACCCGCATGCCGCCACGCCACCCATTGCGTGGCGTGCGCGAATTTTCCTGATGGCGCACAGATCCTGCGCGAGCTGCTTGCTATTGTCGGCAACGACGGCTATGCAATGACCGCCCTCACCCTGGGCGGCTACCGCAAGGATCTCGGCACCACCATCGCCAACTATCTCAACCTTTACACACCACGACATGAACGAATTGATCGCGCGACTGCGTCTCGCCAATGAACAGACCGCCGACGCGGCCGCGCCAGAGGCGAATCGCGGTCGGGCCGATGTCCATGCTCTCGCTGACGTTCTGAATGCTCTGTCCCTGCTCTTTGATCATTCGTACCACTTCCAGCTTCAAACTGGGGTCGAAGGTCTTCCGTTTCTTGCCGTCATGCATTACTCCTCAAGTGGTGTATTTTCCACCTATTGAGGTGTCCGGGCAAATTAGACCACAGCACTCGAACTAGTCGGAATCTGTGAGAAGCCCCGGCACCTCTGGCTTCCCGTGATGTTATTGAGCAACACTAGATGATTATCGGTATCCCGACAATATTAACTGGACTATCATGATGTTCTTCAAAGGCAGACTTAGTGCTGCGTTTGTCTTGTCATTTCGAATTTAGGAACTAATGAGCATCATTGTACGGAGAACGGCGACGGAGTTGCTGGCAGCATTTGTGTTAATTGGCTGCGGGGGCGGGAGTGGAGGGGGTAGCCCCGGTGGAAGTTCTGGAGGAGCGAACCCGGCGGAGAATCTGCCACCGAGTCCCGTCACGCTTAGCAGGCCTGGCCCGATATCGATTCGTGGAACCGGGGTGGTCGGTGGCTACATGGCGGCACCGCCGTTGACTGGCACGGTCTCCGGCAATTTAGCTGTCCTGCATCCAAATGACGTTCATTTCGAAGTCACTGATTCCCAAGGGTTGTTCCAAGGAGGAAATTTCTACCTGGACACAAGCGTGACGCCGGCGACGTATCGCGCAAGTTTCTTTCAAGAAAATTTCACCACGCCGGGCCACTTTACGGGCAGTCTGCGCTTGCGGTTGTGTCTTGACCGAGCCTGTACCCAGCCCTTTAGCGGCGCGCCCATTGTCGTACCTTATGACGTGACGGTGCAAGCAGGACTGGCCTTAAGCCGCAGCGCGATCACGGTGAGCGCGCCGTTCGGAACTGTGCCCGCCCCGGAGGCGGTCGATGTCATGACCTCGATCGCCAGTACCGGCTGGACTGCGAATCGCACCACACCTGATGTCTTCAGCTATCGGCCGCCCCGCGTTGACGTCGTCGATCCTGGACTCCATCATCGCACCGGCAACCAATTGCAGCTGCGGTTTTTGCCAGAGAGGCCGGGTGAGTACATCGAGACCTTCAAGGTCAGCGCATACACGTCCTACCCCGGAAATTCGCCCGTCAACCCGGGCCGGGAGTTCGTCGAAACTATCACGGTGCGCTACTTGGTTACGCCCAATCCTGCCGTCGACATTGTGTTCTTCCCTGCTTCACTGGACATTACGCAAAAACAAGAAACGTTGAACCGGTATTACCCGCACTATTTCACCACCAATACCAACGTTAGCGCCAAATTCGACGGTATCGAATACCTCACCAGCGCCGGCAATGCCGGACCATACGACAGCTGGTTCGATGAAAGCGCTCTGCAATCATTACATACCTGCCACGGCCCGCCCACGGCCTGTCTCGTTCCCGGTCTGTACACCGCGCGCTTGCGGTACCGCCTCACGACGGCGAGTGGCGCACGGCTTGTCTACTTCCCAATCAACTTGACCGTGACAAAATGAACGACTGATCGGTCCATTGCCTGGTGCCCCCGGTATGGCCAGGTGTGGAGCCAGCAGAAATAGAATGTCGCTCGAGCGCGGCCGTGCATACCAAACCGAACCCCAACGGCACTCCCCGTGAAATTACTTCGGACATGAACTAGGCGATGTTGCCTGAGTCTTTTTTACTAACGAAACCTAGCTTAATCTGAGCCGTCGCGGTAACGCCGGTTCCGCACAGTCTGCAACTCTGATAACGGCGTCACGTTTTATTGTGGGGTACCGCAACCGGACGGCACCCGCGCGGCCGCAGCGGCCTGGGGAACCGTACACCCTGCAACAGCGTGGCAGCCGCGCGCAGTCTGGTTAAGCAGCGCACCCACGATATCCCACTTGGTGCACCGTAAGCGGTCCATAAACCCCAACCTTTTCAGGTTATTCAAATAGCCGCATCCGAGCGCAGGGGCCGCCGCGGACCACATCGCCACGCTAACCGAGCGCGTCGCCCGTCAGCAGAGCGTGATGGACGCGCAGCCGGCATCTTGGTCAAGGCCATCGCATCCTCCGACGGCATCAACGAAGAGCAGGCGGAGGCGTGCATCAGCAGCATTCGCGGCCAACTGGTTAAGGTCGGCAAAACGACCGCTGAACAGTACCTTGAGCTGATCTGCGACCACGTCGCCGCCACGGCCGGCATCGGACCGAATATAGCATTCAATCCCCTCACAAATCCGACTCGTCTTGCATGCACAGCAGCGGATGTGGAACGCCTTGAGTGAGCAATGTCGGTGCTATGGGCGCCGGTCGACAGCGCGAACCAGCCGCACCTAGTGATGCGCACCAAGAGGACACGGGCGATCTTCCGCGAATTTGCGCGGGGCGTAACCTGGCTCGATGCCGTCGACTGGCTCTTGAACGAAGGTGTGGCGAAGCGCGACGCAGCTGGCGTAGCATCAACCGATCTGTCGACATGACGACTAAGTTGACGCCGGTGGAAATCCTCGGCGTGGCCAGCGCGGGCCTTGTTACCGGCTGTCGTGCCGGCGCGCCTGCTTAATGGATGCTCGGTAGCGACGATTAGCACAACAACCTACGCTCCGCAGTCGACCAGTACATTACCACGCGTGGCGTTCCGTATGCCACATTTTGAACCGTTCAGGTCGCTATTTTTGTCAATGGACGATTTTTTTACAAAAGTTCTTGGAAAGCGTCCAGCGTTAACGTTATGATCCCAAGCACAATAATTCATCCTGGGCATAGCATGGCAATGGTTACTAGGACTTTTCAAGGCGTCAAAGCGAAATTAGCACTGGAACTTACGGGGTTTAATGGAACGCCGAAGATGTTCCGATCCAAATTTCGTGATGCTGACGATAACGTTCATGCGCTATATAGCGCGCGACAAATTCGTGAGATTCGCATGAAATTGCTGGATATCCACCCGGATCATCCCCGCCCTGCAAAACTCCCCCCTCTGATCGTTGACCGTACTGCGAAGGGCGGCGTCGGGAAGACAACGATTGCGGGCAATACCGGTACATGTCTAGCGCTGTCTGGTTACAAGGTTCTGCTGATAGACGGCGACCCTCAAGGCACACTCACGGGGCTGTTCGGCATCAACCCGCTGACCGAGAACATTACGCATGTTGGCGACTTAATGAGGCGTGCAGCGCGAGATGAGGCCACAGGGATCTCAGATGCTGTACGGCCCATCTACGATGGAGGAATGCTCGATCTGATTCCTGCGGACATCACCATGGCCAACGACTCGTGGCTGATTGGCACCTTGAACCGTGAACAAGCGTTTGTACGACTGCTTGAGGAAGAGGTCGCATTTTTTAGCCAATACGACGTGATCATTGTTGACTCTGCGCCAGGATCATCACTTCTTGCGACTACATTCATGCTGGCGTGCAAGCTGCTTTTGGCTGTCGTCACACCAGAACCTCATTCTATAGCTGCTATGGACGTACTGGCGTCAAACGTGCACGAAATCAACTCTGCATTCAAGAACCGAGATGCCAATCTGGAAGTACATATTGTTGTCAATAAATATAATCAGACCAAGAAGCCCCACAACGATATGCTCGCCACGTTGTTAGCGCAATATCCGAGCCGTATTAACGATGTCATCGTGCGCGACTTCGTCGGATTCTTACGCGAAGCCGATCCAAACAACACGAGCACGAACGGCACCGTGTTAGAAAAAGAGCCAAATTCTGTTGGTGCACGAGACATTATTGACCTAACAAAAACACTTATCAAACGGTATGACATTCGTTTGGACTATCGCGCAGCTGGCTCTGAGGCGACTGTATGAGCAATTCACGACCAGGTATTAAGGTATCAGGACTGATCTCCAGCGGCAAAGTTTTTGCTAAAGAAGGGGTGCAAGAGTCTCGCGCTTTTGATGTTCCTACTAGTCTTCCTGATGGCGGAGAAATTGAACAGACTGAGGGCCAACATCGTCACCTTCAAGCAGCCAGCTCTGTAAATCCCATGCGGTGGGAACTGGTGACTGATGAGCTGCACGACGTTGACGTCGATCTTGTGAAAGACAGCCCATTCCAGACAGAAGAAGACTCCATTGGTCGTTACGATCCGGAAAGTATTGACGAATTGGCCCACACTATGGCTAATGCCGGACAACAAGAGCCAATCGTTGTCCGGTGGGTGAACGGACGATTCGAGCTGATTGCAGGCCACCGTCGGATCAGAGCGGCAAGGTCGATGGGCTGGACGAAAATCCGAGCTCGAATCGTCAAGCTGGACGATACAGCCGCGGAAAAAGGACTGATGGTCCACAACGAGGGGCGTAAGGAAAACACCGATTACAAAAAGGCAAAGCTATACGCGCGCGCCAAAGCAAAAGGCTATGCCAGAACGCAGGATGAGCTTGCGCATATGTTTGCCACTAAGCAAGGTTCGGTTTCTAAGCGGCTTGCCATGCTGACCCTGCCAGAACCCATCCTAAAGATGCTTGATGCAAAGCCTGATCTGATTGGCATGGGAACAGCAAAAACAATACATGAGCTTGTCGAAGAACTTCCTGGAGAAATTGATCTGGTGGTGAAGGCTATCGAGCGCATCAAGGAGCAGAACGCCCCCGAAAATTCGGTACGTGCATGGGTTGCTCAGATGGTCCAGTCGCGAAACAAAGTGCATGAAAAAAAACGAACTGACAGCAAGCCGAAAGTCATCACCGACCCTAGGAACAGACAGCTCTATACAGCGAAGCTGGAAGGCAGGGTCATTACACTACGCGTCAGTGCGATGGAGCTCGACCCAGTCGAAGAGCTAGCTCTCATGGTCGAGTATTTCCAGAATAAAGCGAATGCTTTAGCCAACGCCACACCCAAGCCGACAGAAGTTAAATAAGTGAATTATTCTTTAAAATCAATAGGTTACAAATTATTCCCCTGGAATAATTTGAAGCAACGCTATCCAGTAGCCGTTTATGCAAAGATAGAATAAATTGGATTTCCCTTTAAAATCAACAACTTACAAAATATTCCACTGGAATATTTTGTGGCGCCTTCACTCACGACGAGGCCTGTTATGAAAAAATAGCATCCGCAAACAAAAAACCCCAGCTTGCCGGCCGGGGTTTTTTGCTTTCTGAACTACAAATAATGCATTCGGGAGAATAAGAAGCTGCGTGAGAACTTCATCTTATCCGCCCTGAAATGCTACGTCAAACCATTTGTGGCCATATTGGTCCACGGAGAACGCTCGTGCCTGCAATTACGTTAGATGATGTTGTAAAGCCATACCTTCACCTTCCTACCGCTATTCAATGTGCCTTAATGAGGGTTGAAACCCACCCAATATTCCGCGCACTGACGAAAAGCACCCTCTCAGTGCTTAAAGCACTGGTCACGCGCGCATCCGCTACAAACGGGGCCGCGATAATCCGCGCCCGCGTGGATAGGATGGCAGACGAAGCGTGCGTCAGCTACAAAACTGTTCAGCGCGCCATGCGAACGTTCCGTGAATTCGAATGGGTTCTTCCGGCGACTGAAGGGCGGTCGGAATATGGGGTCTTCGAGTCGAAGCGCTATGCCTTCACCCCGGGCTTGTGCGAGCTGATCGACTTGCCAACCAAGAACAAACCGGCCCCAACTGTAGCCCAGGAGACAGAAATGTCCGACGGTCCTATATACGTTGATCTTAGTTTGAAAAAAGATCTACAGGAGATCTCGATCAAAAATCGAGAAGGACAACCCCCAACCCTTCCTCCCACAGTGGCACGAATTCCAGAGGAAACCGGGATGCTGGCGACTGGTGTTTGCAAGCTGCTTGGCGTCGCTCGTCGCAACGACTACAAGCTCGAAGACGTGTACCTGGTCGCCAAGCCCTACCTCGATAAAATCGGTGCCAATGCCGCGCGATGCTATCGCTACCTGCACGCCATGCTGGTGAACCCGAAGAAGGTCGACTACGCCGGCAAAGCCGACCAGGAACGCCGCAAGTGCGAACCAAATCCGGCACATGAGCTGGCCAACATCGCCAGGGTGTGCCGTTTCAAGCGCTACTACCACGTCAGCAACGGCATGCGTGTGCGGTTCTTCGACGGCACCGCGGAGGTGACTCGGGACAGCAATTGCGAACTGTATGCCGGCGAGCAAATGCAGGGCTTGTACAGGGGGATCGCCAACGGCAATCTTCGGGAAGTGGTCGAGTGATCCGGGTGCGCGTACGGTCGCTATCCGGCATCCGGAAGGCGAATCGCCATTGTCGCGACGGTTTCCGCATGGCGCTCGGCGTCGTCCTTGTGCAGGTACCGCCCGGTGGTCTTGATCGAGGCATGGCGCGCATTGAGCTGGACGGTCTTGAGCGGTACGCCGCCGTTGGCCTGATGCGTGACGGACGAATGGCGCAGCCAGTGGGTCGACGCGCGCGACAAGCGGTCGGCGATCTCGATCAAGCCAGCTTGCGCGGCCATCATGCGTGCGCGCTCGATGACGTCCTTGAGCGCGGCGGCGATCGCGTAATGGCTGGCACCACGCTGGGGGCCGCGGGTCGCCAGCACGAGCGACGTTGTGTCGCCTGGCGCCGGCAGCGCCGGCAAGCCGAACGCCTGGCGGTACTGACGGAACTCGGCCAGGAGCGCAGGCGTCACGGGCACCTTCCCGCGTTTGCTGCCCTTACCAAGGACATGCAGCCACCACGCGCCACTGTCATCGGGCCGGATGCTGCGCATGTCCGCGCTGGCCAGCTCGCCCAGGCGCGCCGCCGTCAGGTAATACGCCTGCACAAGAAAGCGCGCGCGTGCGCGGCGCAGCGCGGCGCCGGGCGTGTCGTCCTGCAGGACGTCGGCCGCGTCGAGCAGCAGAGCTATCGCGGCCGGCGGCAGATGGCGCACGACCGCGTCGCCGCTGATGGCGCGCATGCCGGTGAGCAGCTGGGCCGGATTGGCGGCCAGGTACTCGGCCGCGTACCCCCAGCGAAACAGGCTCTTGATGACGGTAAGCGCCTGCAGTTGCGACACGTCGGCCAGCCGGCCGCAGAACGGCCGCCAGCGCGGATCGGCGCGAGGGAACCGCGTTGCGCTGATCCACTGGCTGGCCGGCTGCGGATCGGCGATGAAAGCGGCGAACGCCAGCAGGTCTTCGTAGCGGACGTCGACCAGGTGTTTGCCATGCGCGCGAATCCAGTACAGGAAGCGGTCAGCCTCCTTGCGGCAGTTGCGCACGGTGCGCGGCGACAGATTCGGCCGACGCAGCCAAAGCGCGATCAACTCTTCATCGTTGGTGGCGCGGGTTAGGGACCCGGAGGGGAGGGGAGCCGGGCCGCCGGCGGCAAGCGGACGATGTGGCGCCTGAACGGCTGGAACGCTTTCGATGTCACCCCCTTGCGCGGGGAAGGGCAGGGGGATGGACACAGGTGGTTACTTTTTGGAGGATGGGGTCTTTGTGCTTTGCTCGCCCTCATTGGCGCGCTTGGCGGCATCCTGAGCGGCACGAACCTGGCCGCGCAGCTCAGCCGCTTCCTCGCTGGCGCGTTTGGATTCATCGCGCGTGGCGGCGACCAGCGCGCGTGCCTGCTCCAGCTCGCGTGCTGCGCTTTCCAACCGCGCCTGGCTGGCCTGTACAGCCATGTTGGCCGATGCCAGCTCGCGCGCCGCTTGCTGCGCCATCCGCTCTAGTTCCGCGATATGGGCAACGGCTGCCAGCTCGCGCGCCTCGATCTCGCCGGCGCGACGCTCGCTTGCATCGAACTTGGCCACTGTGACCGCTGCCGCTTGCTCGGCCGCCACGCGGGCCGTGCGTTCGACGGTCAGTTCTTCGCGCGCCGCGCCGAGATCCGCTTCCAGCCGCGGCATCGCCTCAAGGCGCAACTGGGCCTTGGCCAGCTCGGTTCGCGCCGACTCGGCCGCCTTGCGCTCGCGATCCATTTCGACCTGGCCTACCTGCCAGTCGAGTTCCAATTGACCGGCTTTGCCCTGCACGGTAGCCAGTTCTACCTGGAGTGCTGTCAGCGCGTCGACCTGGTTCTCGATCTCGGCAGCCTGGCGCTCATTCTCGGCGGCGAGATCGGCCGCTTCTTGCTGTTGTTCGGCCAGTTCCGTTTCCAGCGCCGCTTTCGCGCTGGACAGTTCCTGTCCCATAAATTCCAGGATGGCGCGCTGCACTCCCGCCGGCAAAGTCAATGCGCTGGCGATCTTCTTTTCCCGATCCGCGCGCCATTGCTGCAACAGCTTGCTGATGGTGCCCAAGCTCCCCATGTTTCCCAGTCGCTCGCGCACAGTGCGCAAAGCCGGGGTGCTTCCGGCCGCAACCATCGCGTCCGCGATGGCGGCTACCTGGGCCAGTGTAATGCTCGCTTCTCTACCCATCGATTGTTCTCCGTTTGTAATGATACGATATGATATGAATGAAATGATACGATATGATATGAATGAAATGATACGATATGATATGAATGAAATGATACGATATGAATTATCGGAGAACAAGCAACGTTGTACCTTTCTTCTGCAGCAAGTGTAGCGCGGTTTGCCGGAGATATAGCGGGTTCATGAACGCGTGATTAGGAAGCTAATCACGCGTTCAGCTCGCGTGAAAATATTTTTCCACCGTTTGTTGCATATAAGAAAAATCTATATACTGAGCGGCATAACCTCGATCCCGCACCTCGATCATGAAAACAGGTTTGAAGCGCATCGTCACGTTCGCCGTAGCTCCGCTGCTCCCAGTTACCCAACGCGCTTGGCGGTCACGCTCAGTCAGCGCTTTTGCCGCTGGAGTTCCCCGACTACTGCGTGTGAAAAAATACACCAATCATTCTTATCCCTCAAAACAATGAAAAAAACTTGCTTTGCCCTTGCCGTTCTATTCTCACAGACCATTGTCCATGCTGGTCCATTTCGCACCCTTACACAGAAGGAAGTCGATAAGCTGGTAGCCTCAATACCTGTGGTTGACAGCAACTCACGATATAGCAATATCGGCGACCGGCTAGCAAGTTACGGTTTGCGTGCAGTTGACGGAACGACGTATGGGTATGACAAAAAATCAGAGCTGGAAGCGCCTACCGACAAGGTCGGTGACGTCAACTATTCTATACACACGACCGAGACAACCGATGCTTTCCAGCGCGAGCATTGCAACTTCAGCAGCTTGCTTATGTTTCTCAAACGAGGAGGCAAGTATTTCCCCGAAAATCGCGGTGCGATGTGGATCATGACGGGAGAGTGCCGTTTACCACCACGGCACTAGCCAGGACGTTTTACGGCCCTTGGGGCGCGCGATTCGGGAGATAATCACGAGTTCACCAATTTGAGAACGTCGTAACCTCTTCTACACGGCATTGCGCGGACCCGAACAATCAGATATTGCCGTCCTGTTGCAACGCTTGTGCCTCCATCAGCACATCTATCAATTCACGTAACAGCAGTTGATCTCTCATCGGCAAAGAGCGTAAATCATTGAACATACTTACCATGCTTGCATCCGTAGCGCAGTCTTCCAGAAGCAACGACAGAGGTCGGTGGCGTTCGCCTTCGCCAAATCGGAGCCAAGCAGCATTCACACCGACCCAATCTGCTAAAACATGGATATTGCTTTGTGTAGGGATCGCTTGGCCCAGCAACCACTTGCGTGCCGCGTGCGAGGTAACTCTCGCTCCACCGCCTCGAAGATTAAAGCCATGCGCAACCTCTGTAGGAGCGCAGCTGAGCTCTGCTTGTTGAAGTGCGCTAATTAAGCGTTGCCCAAATAGAGTTTGTTCGTCCGCGCCTGAAGATGTCTTCATACAAGAAAATTTGAGGCCAAAACTACAGTATAAATCTTTTTCGCGTGTTGTCGATACCGTAACTGTTCAGCCTCTATGACAGGTAGGGAAAAAGTCCGAAATTTTGCTGAAAAATTGAATAAATAGAAGCATTTTTGCACGTCTTTTAAGCAAAATTTACTGGTTTTTGATAGTTCTTCATAGGGGCTGAACAGTTACTCGATACCGGTCATCAAGTTGACAACATATTCTTCCCGATCACGCCTGCTTAAGCAGCAAGTCAAGAAACGCCCGTAAAATTTTTCGGTCGTGTACCTGCAGTATTAGTACATCCTTTACCAGGGAGTCGTCGCCATAATCAGATACCGTACTCAGAAGGGGCCCTGTTGAACCATAACGCAACCACCACGGGTCCACCTCCAGCCACTCTGCCAATGCAATGATCTTTTCTTGCGTTGGAATCGACTCACCAACTAACCACTTCCTGGCTGCATGAGACGTAATATGTAAGTGCGGAAATTTATGATTAAACTTACGAGCTAATTCAGTTGCCCCTGCCAATTGATACGTGTTCTGCATCCTATTTAAAAGGCGCTCAGAAAACTGTACCCGAGCTTCATTCGCGGCGGCGGTATTATTCATTGCTAGCCCCTTAACGTAAGGGTTTAGAATACCAGCCTATGCTACACAATACCTCTACAGTAAAACAACTCCTAAAGCTTGTATCTTCTTTACTACGATTTTGTAGCGAGGCTTGCTACGGTCCGACTAGACAAATACGAAATTAAGTAAGACATTTTCCCAACGCTTCGCCAACATATTTTTCCAAATGGAAACGTAACTGTTCAGCCGCGTAGCGGCTGAACAGTTACCGCAAAACTAGGGCACTAATCATGCATTCCATCAAAAAATACCGCCAAGTCAACGGTCGAGGTATGGGCCGGCACTTCCGGCCCGATACCGCGCAATGGTTGGCGCGGATTTGAAATAGGCAGTAAGCATACTGCGCCCCTTGCGCGTTGCCCTGAAGGACGGCGGCGTTATGTGAAGCGAATCAAAGCAGTGTAAAAGATCAGAACCAGGCGAAACAGGCGCGGCCGTCGTCCCACGTCAGTTTACTCCGCATAACCATTTGCTTTCCATAAAAACGGAAAACCGGGTTATGAAGCCCAGTTCGCACCGTCCACGATGTGCCGCTGTGAGACAATCGGAAATATTCTATTGAACGAGCCCCCCTATGCTGACCGCACAGATGCCATTAGACGAACGGGAGCGCTTGCGAGCGCTGGAACAGCTCGACGTGCTCGACTCCGCGCCCGAGCGCGAGTTCGATGCGCTGGTGGCAACTGCCGCCTTGGTGTGCGACGTTCCGATCTCCCTGATCAGCCTGATTGACCGCGACCGGCAATGGTTTAAGGCCAATTTAGGCCTGCCCGGGGTGACCGAAACACCCCGGAACGTCGCGTTTTGCGCTCACGCGATCCTTGATGACGGCATCTTCGAAGTGCCCGATGCTCTGGCGGACCCCCGCTTTGCCGATAACCCATTGGTGGCCATGGCGCCTGACATCCGTTTTTACGCTGGCGCCACGCTGCGCTTGAGCGACGGCGCCCACGTTGGCACGCTGTGCGTGATCGACCGTGTACCACGCCGTCTGAGTGAGAAGCAGCGCGAGGCGCTGCGCCTGCTGTCGATTGCTGCCATCCAGGCGCTGGAATCACGTCGTATGGCACGGGCTTTTGCGGCCAGTGAAACCCGTTTTCGCACGCTCAGCGAGGCATCGCCGTTAGGCGTGTTCGCCACCGACGCGGCCGGCGCCTGCATCTACACCAATGCGCGCTGGCAAGCCATCTACGGCCTAAGCAAGGCCGAGGCTCTGGGCGACGGCTGGAACCACACAGTCCATCCCGACGACAAGGTCGCCGTCTTCGCTCACTGGCAGCACACAGCGGAACTTAAGCAAGAATTCGACATGGAGTTCCGGGTCCGCCGCCACGATGGCACAGTGCGCCATGTGCGCTCTGTTGCGCGTGCCTTGCTGGATGGCGATGACGGGGTCACCGGCTACGTCGGTTCGGTGGAGGACACCACCGAGCGTTTGCAGTCGCGCCGCGCACTCGACGAAGAACGCGAGCGCCAGGCAGCGATCATTCAGGGTACCGGCGCGGGCACCTGGGAATGGAACGTTCAGACCGGCGAGGCGCGCTTCAATGACCGCTGGGCCGAGATTGTAGGGACTACCCTGGACGAGCTTTCCCCCACAACTATCCAGACCTGGGCCAATCTGGCCCACCCCGAGGACATGGCACGATCCAGTGCGCTGCTTCAGAATCACTTCACGGGTAACACGCCGTACTACGAATGCGAGTCGCGCATGCGCCACCGCGATGGACACTGGGTCTGGGTGCTCGACCGCGGCAAGGTGCTGACCCGGACCGCAGGCGGCCAGCCGGAGTGGATGTTCGGCACGCACTTGGATATTACCGCGCGCAAGGCGCAGGAAGAACGATTGCGCAAGAGCGAGGAACTGCTGAACCGCACCGGCGCTCTGGCTCAGGTTGGCGGTTGGGAGGTCGACATTGCCAACGGCAGTATCCGCTGGTCCGAGCAGACTTGTCGCATCCACGGCGTTGAGGCCGACTACCAACCCCAGCTTGGGGAGGCGATCAACTTCTATGCGCCGGAAGCACGCCACATCATCGAGGCGGCCGTGGCGCAGGCCATGGCCGACGGCACGGACTGGGACCTGGAACTACCGTTCATCCAGAAGGGCGGTCGCAGGATCTGGGTGCGTGCGGTAGGCAATGCGGAGTTCGAGGGTGGAAAGCCTGTGCGGCTGTTCGGCGCATTCCAGGATATTACCCGGCGCGTCCAAGATCGCCTGGCTCTGGAGGCCGCTCAACAGCGCGTCACGCTGGCCACCGAAACCGCTGGCATTGGGGTATGGGAGCTGAACCTGCAAACCGGCATACTTACCTGGGATGCCCTGATGTACGGGCTGTACGGACTGCCTGAGGGATCTGGTACGGACGGTTACGCGCTCTGGGCTCGTCACCTTCACCCCGCTGATCGAAGCCGCGCCGAGCTAGAGTTCAATTCGTCCTTGGAAAGCGGTGCCGACTTTCGCTCCGAATTTCGTGTGATCTGGAGCGACGGCTCCGTACACTTTCTTCGTGCCGCTGGTACTGTGACACCTGACGCCGCTGGCAAGGCTCGGCACATCGTGGGCGTGAATTGGGATGTGACGCCACTGCGCGAGCTCGCCAACCAACTGGCCGAACAGCACGAGCTCCTTCGGGTGACCCTGCAGTCGATCGGCGACGCCGTGATCACCACCGACGCGCGCACCCAGGTGACTTGGTTGAACCCGGTGGCCGAGCGCATGACCGGCTGGCTGTCCGGCGAAGCGCTCGGACGACCACTGATCCAGGTCTTTCACATCGTCAATGAAGAGACCCGGCATCCCACAGAGAACCCTGTGGCCGCCTGTCTGGCGCAGGGCAAGATTGTAGGCTTGGCCAACAACACGGTGCTCATCTCGCGCAATGGCGATGAGTTCGGCATCGAGGATTCCGCTGCGCCGATCCGCAACCGGAGTGGCGACGTGCTCGGCGTCGTGCTGGTCTTTCACGACGTGACCGAACAGCGTCGACTGTCCGGCGAAATGAGCTACCGCGCCACGCACGACGCCCTCACTGGCCTGGTCAACCGCGCCGAGTTTGAGACCCGTTTGCGCCGTACGCTGGACAAGGCCCACGAGGAACGTAGCGAGCATGCCCTGCTGTACATTGACCTCGACCAGTTCAAGCTCGTGAACGACGCCTGCGGACACTCAGTGGGCGACCAGCTCCTGCAGCAGGTGGCCAAGCTGCTGCGCGAAGCCGTTCGTGCGCGCGACACCCTGGCCCGCCTTGGGGGGGACGAATTTGCGGTCATCCTGGAGCACTGCCCGTCCGACCAGGCCCAGCGCGTGGCACAGCAGATCTGTGACCGCATGGAGGACTTCAGGTTCCTGCACGACGATCGCCGCTTCCGCATCGGCACCAGCATCGGCCTGGTGCCTGTGGACCACCGCTGGGCAAGCACGGCCGCCGCCATGCAGGCGGCAGAC
Organism: Massilia sp. CCM 8734; assembly: GCF_011682155.1. Taxonomy (NCBI): domain Bacteria; kingdom Pseudomonadati; phylum Pseudomonadota; class Betaproteobacteria; order Burkholderiales; family Oxalobacteraceae; genus Massilia; species Massilia sp. CCM 8734. The sequence continues at coordinate 15,705 of NZ_WHJI01000063.1, read as the reverse complement.
ACCTCATGCTACGCCGCAAAGGAGGCGGGCCGCAACCGAGTGCATGCGTGGTTCGACACCGACCAAGCCATGCGCGCACGTCATGGCGAAATGCAGTGGGCCTCGCGGCTCGAGCAGGCGCTGGATGAGGACCGGTTCGTGCTCTATGGGCAGCGCATCGAAACACTTTGCGAGGGCTCCACGGGCCTTCACGCGGAAGTACTCATCCGTTTGCTGGACAGCGATGGCAGCCTGATCCAGCCTGGGGCCTTCCTGCCGGCTGCAGAGCGCTTTCACATGGCCACGCGTATAGACCGCTGGGTACTCAAGCGCGCCGTGCAGCAGATCCTAGCCATGCCAGATGTGAGTGCTCTCGACACTTTATGCATCAACCTGTCAGGGCAGTCGGTTGGCGACCGGGCGTTTCACCGGCATGCCATCGACGCGTTGACCGAAGCTGGCAGCGCTGTTTGCCGACGCATCTGCTTGGAGATTACGGAGACCGCCGCCGTCACTAATATGGCCGATGCCGCAAACTTCATCGAACAGGTCCGCGCTCTCGGGTCTAGGGTGGCGCTCGACGATTTCGGCGCCGGGGCTTCGTCGTTTGGATACTTGAAGACACTCAAGGTCGATCTGCTGAAAATCGACGGTAGTTTCATCCGCGACGTCATCGACGATCCGCTGGACGCCGCAGCAGTACGCTGTTTCGTCGACGTGGCCCGGGTTGTGGGGGTCAAAACAGTCGCCGAGTTCGTGGACCGGGCGGAAGTGCTAGCGTACGTGAGCGAAATTGGCATCGACTACGCGCAAGGGTTCTTGCTGCACAGACCCGAGCCGATTGAGAACTTGTTCGGCGCTGTCAGCCACTCGCACGCTTCTGAATCAACATAGTTGCTCATCACTACGGTTTTGCATCATCCAGACACACACGCGTGCGAGGCGCCACGGGACAACAGCAAGCGACGCCTATTCAACCTAAGCTACTGCTAGTAGGGGAGAGCACCGAATTCGGAAAAAATCGGGCGCTAAGCTCGCTTACACCGGTTTGCGTTCCATTGCGCCCGGCGCCCGAATGTTCGCACAAGCAGCTTTATGTCTAGTTTAGGACGCAGTCATCACTATTTTGACTTGCAATCTTCTATAATTTGCGGATAATCTAATGGTTAAATATTCCGCGAAACCTGGGAGAATTGCATGACTACCGACACCATCGACCACACGACCCTCACCAAGCTGGCCGAGGCCGGCGTCGTGCGCAGCGCCCACGTGGTCGGCCAGGCCGGCGGCTGGGGCATCCTGGTCAAATACGGCATGACCGAGCGCGCCCTGGCGGCCCAGCGCAGCCAGCAGGTCCGGATCTTCCGCAAGCTCGAAACGCTCGTGGAATATCTGAAAGGCGTCGGCATCGCACGCTTCGACGTCGATGCCGTGAACTACGACGCGCGCAGCATCACCGCCACCAGGCGCCCGGACCGGGCCGCCGCGATGAAGGAGACGCACGCTGCAGCCGCCTACACGAAGTGGCTCAAGGCCGAGGTCCAGGAAGCGCTCGACGACACCAGCCCAACCATCCCGCACGACGAGGCGATGCGCCAGGTGCGCGCAGCAATAAAACTGGCGTAAGGGGAGCGCATGCACCTCATCCACTGGAAAAAACAAGCGATCAATGACCTCATCAAAATCGGCCAGCATATCGCCAGGGACAGCCCCGCCAGTGCGGAGAAAATGATTGACCTCATCGAGGGCAAGGTGACGCCCCTCGCTGCCCATCCAAACCTCGGCCGCGCCGGCCGCAAGCGCGGCACCCACGAGCTTGTGGTCCACGAAAGCTATATCGTGATTTACCGCGTACTGGCCAAGAAGGTCGACATCCTGCGCGTCAAGCACACGGCGCAGCAGTGGCCACCGGTGTCCGCTTAGCGGGTTATTTTTCCGGTTTCTGTGTTTCCCCTATTCTCCCCTGAAGAGTAAGAATTCATTCAATTTGCAACTCTGCAAAAGCAACAAATATTGCATTTATATATTGCATTACTGCCAACCATGCATGGTAAAATAAGGTATCTCCCGAGGCCGTCGCCAATAGAAAAAATGGCCGGATTAAGCCCTCCCCTCGTTAACTTGTGATATTGGAATAAAGCATGAGTAGAGCTTTGACCGTCTTACGTGATCTCGTTGGAGACAGTCAGCACAATCGCCTATTGCGCTTGTCATTTCCAAACCAGGACGCCCCTTCTGGTCAGTTGCTCCTCAACAAATGACCTCTGTCGGTAAATCTATTTCAATCGACGCGGGTACTGAAATTGCAGTTACCGCTGGGGAACCGTTGTCGCTCCACGGTAGGCTAGCTTGGTGATGAAGGCGGATGGCAGCATCGTGATCAACGGCAGCGAGATCAATATCAGCGCTTCGGGCACGGTATCGATCAAAGGCAAAGACATTCAAAATAATTAACGAGGCTGACATGCAATGTGATGCTTTTGGTTCACATTCCTCGCCGGGTATCCCGGTCGTGGTGCGCCGCCATGTTGAAGAAGCGGCAACTCGCTGGTGGCGTCGGGACTCAGCGTATATCGACAATTCTCGCACGCGCTTTCAAATTTTGCTGCAATACGACGAAACGATCGATGCGCATCTGGATGGTGTGCTTGTTGCGGAACAGCTCGGCTTGGACTTGATTGAGCGAGCACTTGCAGTGAATGCACCCGACGTTTCGGCCGAAATCTTCGTCGCCCTAGCCATTGCCTACCTCCGGGCTGACGACGAGCTCATCGCAACCATGGCTACGAAGGTGGCGAATCTTGCTGGTGCGGCGTGGGCGTACGAAGGTGTGTTCGGTTGGTTTGCCACCCCCCATGTCAGCGAAGCATTGGAAGCACAATTAGCCTCTACTAACTCGCGCTACCGTGATGCCGCGCTTGCCCAGTGCCATATCCACGGACTGACGGGCGGCGCGCACCTATTGGCGATTCTAGATGGCCCCTCGCAAGATCTTGTCTCCCGCGCCTTGCGCACTGCAGGGGAATGCGGGCGCATCGATTTAATTCCCACAGTGCTTCGCTGGCTCGAACCTAGCCGCGAGTCGACTCCGGCGATCCGATTTTGGGCGGCGTGGGCCGCTACCCTGTTGGGTGGACTGAACGACGTGGTGGCAGATGAATTGCGGTCGATCGTGGACCATGGCGGCAGCAATCAAAGTGCAGCGCTGCGCTTGCTGTGCCTGTTCCTTCCACGTCCGCAACTGCTGACGTACCTGCAGATGTTGTCACAATCGGCGATGGCGCCGACCTTGGTGATCTACGCCATCGGGTGGAGCGGTGACCCGGGCTTCGCGCCTTGGCTATTGGAACAGATGCGGATTCCGCCGCTCGCCGCTACGGCAGCGGAAGCATTTCGCCTAATAACCGGTTTCGATTGCGATTCCGATGAAGGCGACGCCATCAAGGAACGCCCATACGACCTCCCCGCTCCCAAAGCCGGAGAGGCCGAGTATCCGTATCCGGATGTAGGTAAAGTTTCGTCATGGTGGAACGCTTACGCAGCGCACTTCAACGGTGCTCCTCGTCTATTCCTCGGTTCACCCCTCAGTTTCGATTTGCTGGCCGAGGTATTCAAGCGAGGCGAGCAAGCACACCGTGAAATTGCAGCTCTCTATTGGGTTCTGCTGCGCCCGGGCAGCATGATCCTGCCAACGCGTGCACATAGTGCCATTCAGTGGAAACGTTTGCTCCAACTCAAGGAAATATCATCATGACCGCGACAAATATCTCGGACCCCAATGTAGTAGGAGACCCTGACACAACGAACGAAAGCGTCACAGAACTGGTCTTTCCGGTTGTAGGTTTAGTAATTGGTATCTTGGCTGGCTGGTCCGGCGATGGTTCACCGCTGGTCAACTTTGATGGCAACCCAGCGCTGGGGCCGGTAGCCGCTCGCGCATTTGCGATACTGACGCCAGCGGACATCGGGAAAATGGTGGCATTACAGTTTGAAAGGGGCGATATTGGTCAAGTCGCCGTGATCGGAATTCTGCATCAGTCCGCGTTGCGGAATGAGCCAGGCACGAGGCTGCTGCCAGCGCAATCGTACTTGCAAGTGATCGACAATGGAGACGAATTACGCTTAGTTGCGAATCGAAAGCTGACGTTGCAATGCGGTCGTGCGAGCATCACGCTTGACGTAGATGGTGGCGTCGAGATCCGTGGCCAGGACGTGCTTTCGCGTGCAGCCGGTCAGAACCGCATTAAGGGCAGCTCGATCTCGCTCAACTGAAAATTATCGATGAAAATCATCAATCACACTGGCGTTGCCGCCGGGTACACGGCGGCCACCGACACGAATGGGCGCCAGCATCTGCTTGTTGTCATTAAAGCTACCTATCGATTGCCCCTGGGCGGCGAGGCGGCGCAACTACTGGACACCCAGCTTGCCCCTACTCAGGCGGATACTGCCACAGGTAAGCCCGGTATGTCGGCACCGGAGTACGATTGCGACTATGTTCTGACCAAGCCGCGTTGTGAAGTGCTGTTGTTGGGCAGCGCTTATGCGCCCCAAGGAAAGCCTGCGCAACGGGTTGATGTGGGGTTTCGTGTCGGCGCCGTTAGTAAAGCTTTTCATGTATATGGTAAGCGCGCATGGCGTGCCAACCTGCTCGGCGTCGCGGCGGGGCCGGCCGAACCCTTCATACGCCAGCCAATTAGCTACGATATTGCCTTTGGTGGTGCCGAGAACAATCCAGCTAAGGGTGACAAACGGGCTGTTTATCTGGCCAATCCGATCGGGCGGGGTTTTCAAAAGAACATGAAGCGGTCGTTGGTAGATGGGGTGCCAATGCCGCAGACCCAAGCGGTGGGCGTACCGGTTAAGCATCCGCGCAAGGCTTACCGCCCGATGGGTTTTGGGCCGCTCGGGCGCAACTGGCCCGGACGCCTGCAATATGCAGGCACGTATGACGCTGCTTGGAGAAAAAATGTCTTCCCCTTCCTCCCAAGCGATTTTGACGAACGCTATTTCCAAAGCGCGCCACCGGATCAGCAGCTTGATGCGTTGCTTGGCGGTGAAACGGTCACCCTGCTTAACTTAACTCACCCTGCAATCACTCCGGCCGGCCGACTGGACTTTACCTTGCCCTCCCTTGCGCTTACTATCACCGTCCATCCGAACGGTGCGCCTCCAGAGACGCTGCCCGCCCGCGCAGACACCGTGCTGCTGGAGCCCGACTTGCAACGCTTTAGCATTATCTGGCGTGTAGCCCGACCACTACGCCGCAGTATCGATGAAATACGCCAAGTGGAGGTAGGTATGCCTACGCGAGCCGACCGTGACTTCGACCCGACTGAATGTTGCCGTGCGCCCGCAGCCCAGGTGCGCTTATGAGCACGCCGGCCATCGCAGTCCGGAGCGCCGGGCTGGTTACCAGCATCGGCCTCCGTACCGCATCGGCATGCGCGGCCTTGCGCTGCCGCCTGAATAATTATCTCGAAATTAGCTTCGTCGATCATGAGAAGGAACCCGTAACGGCCGCACCAGTGATTTGGGACGGCACCGGGGCTGGAGTGAGCAAGCTGTCGCACATGGCCGCGTCGGCGATCCGCCAAGCGCTTGCAATGCATGCCCACGTTCCACTCGCGTCGACGCCGCTGCTTCTGTGCGTTGCCGAACCTGGGCGGGTGGGCCGGTTGAACGACTTGGACAGCGGTTTATGGTCCAAGCTCGAACTGCAACTGGGCCAGGAGTTGCACGCCGATTCTCGAATCGTGGCGGAAGGGCAAACCGGCGTCGCCAGCGCGCTGACCATAGCTCACGACCTGCTAATCGCCAAAGGTCACGAGGCCGTTCTTATTGTCGCGGCCGATACCTTTGTCAATCAGGCCACTATCACTGGCTATCTTGACATCCGGCGCCTGCTAGCTACGGGTATCCGCGCCGGCTTCATTCCAGGTGAGGCCGCGGGTGCACTGCTGGTGCAGCGTAGCGATGAACAACGGGAGGTAGAACTTATCGTCTTGGCACAAGCCATTGCACTCGAATCCGCTACCCGAGACAGCGATCTACCACGTCGTGGCGCCGGGTTGTCGGCTGCGATTACCCGAGCGCTTGGAGAGGCTAAAGTGGATTCCAAGGCTATTCACTTATGCTTGTCCGATGCTAACGGGGAAGCTTACCGCTTTGAGGAACTGGCACTTGCCTTGACGCGCACCAGGATCGCTTCACCCTTATGGCTGGCGGCGGAAAGCGTGGGAGAGACTGGTAGTGTGGCGGGATGCTTGCAATATGCGTGGTTGCTCCAAGCTCAGGCAAGAAACTACTTGTATGCGAACCATACACTTTGCGTTTCGGGCAACGACAGCGGAATGCGCACAGCACAAATTGTTAGATGTCGATACCGCAGCGCGTACCGTAACTGAAACATTGCCCAGCAACCTATAAACAAATGAATTTAGGACGGAGATCAATATGGCCCATGAAGTGTACGCCAACGGACATGAAGTAGTTGCAAAGGCGGGAGATAGCATTACGCGGGCAAATTTTCCCGATGTCTGTTTCAGCCCTCCATATCCCGCTAAAGTTGGAGTGCCGGTTCCATATCCGAATACGGCTTACGCGAAGGACACTACAAATGGGTCACGTTCTGTATTTATTGGCGGAAAAGAAATTATGCAGCGCGATAAATCTTACTTAAAAGTGAGCACGGGCAATGAAGCCGCGACTGAGAACTTTAATAAAGGGATAATTTCCCAGGTCATTACGGGAAAATGTTACTTTCGATCGTGGTCGATGAATGTTTTTGTTGAAGGCTATAACGTCTGCCGCGAAAATGACTTAACAACGAATAACCACGGTTAAGTTATGGTTATTGCCCCAGCTATAGGAGCAGGAGCTGCTGCTTTAGGAACTGCAATACTTCCTGTCCTTATTACTGTCGTCGTTGTTGTAGTAGTTGTGGTGGCGATAGTGAAATTCGTGTCGTGGTTACTTGAGCCGACTGAGACTGTGATAGTTGGCCCGCTCGAAGAGGTTGGCCCCGCTACAGAGTTCAGTCCGCTCAACAATGAGGAAACAGAAGCCAGACTTCGTAAAACTGCCCCACCGGTAGTAGCTCCAGAACTTGAACCTCCACCGGAGCCTGATCCAAAGCCGAAGAAGGAAGGGAACGTTGGCCCGATTATTCATGTAGGAAAAGAGGAGGATAAAGATGAATGCGCCGAACAGCGTAAAAATTATCCTGTACACCCATATAAATACGCGTCGACTGTTGCTTCACCCTTGGATTCTCACCACGTTATACAAAACGCGCATTTTTGGCAGGACGAAGCGCCTGTAGAAACTATTTGTAAAGGTTATAAACAGGGCAATGCTCTTTGCATACCTCTACAAGGCCCATCCGGGGATAGGAACACGCCGCATGGTATTGTAACGAAGATGCAAAATGCAGATGGAACAGCGGCCCGCGCAAGCGGCAAACCGATGACCTTTGGCGATGCGATTGCCAACTCAAAAGCTCAACTTCGAGCTGCAGGCATCTCCGAAAAAGATGTAGCCTGTATTATGGTGGAAGTAGTGGGATATTTTAAGGCCACCTGCGAGGGAATTTCAGATGACACGATTATTCGCACTCCACGAAAAAACTTTGAAGAATAAAGTATAGATTATAGTTGAAAAATTTATAGGTTAACGGAGATTTTAGATGAACGCAAAGTCAGAAAGAAAAATACAAACCGCATTACTGGGTGCTGTTGAAAGCAGCAAAGCAGGCGAGTACCTGTTGATGGGAAACTGGAACTATCAGCCGGTCGAACCAGAAAATATTACATGTTGCATTGTTGCGGTAGACGCGACACAGACGGAGTTGAAGTGGCAAGTCAAATATAGTATTAAGGTTTGGGTAACTGTGATAGGTATGGTAAGCCGTGATTGCTACTGGCTCGGTACGGTCGATGGAGAAGTTATTCGTGTCCAAGGCGAGTCACGTCAAACTTTTAAGACGGATATTGAGAATGCGATTGGTTCTCTTTGGATTCAAAATTCGGACGACTTCTGGTTTGTACATGATCAAGGAGTTTCGCATTGGAAGGAAGGGAAAGTTATAAAGTCCGTTTTAAAAGGATGGTTTAATGATATACATGGATTAGGGCCAAACTTCGCAGTAGCGGCCGGTGCGGCAGGAAAGGTAATTCAGTTCGACGGGAAGGACTGGCGGGAAATCGAGTCGACGCCTACCAATACGATGCTAGTTTCGGTTTTTTGCGCTTCAAAGAAAGAGATCTATATTGGCGGCTGGAACGGCGTGCTATTCCAGTGGGACGGAAAAGATAGTTGGAACAGGATCGATATTGTTAGCGATAAAGGTATCGTTACCGATGAAGGGGTTTACGGTATTGTTTCATATCTAGGCCAAATATTCGTTGGGGCGGGTGCCCGTGGCGTGTACAAAATTGATGGGAAAAAAGCACTGAAAGTGCACACTGCTTATTCGAGTCGTCTGAATATTGTCGACGAGAAATTACTCGTTACCGGACTAGATTCGTTCGCCGAGTTCGATGGCAAAGAGTGGCGAACGGTTTCGGTTAAACTTCCACAAATATAGGGGTGCCCGCAGAATAAGGAAGCGGGCCGGTCACCGCTTTTGCGGCGTAGAAGCCCGGCCGTCCTACTGTTTATTCCGAACGGGTTTCCGCTAATTCATGCCGCACCGTCTGTTTTAGCGCCGCAGGCGCGCTCTTCTGTGTCCGGAGCACAGCGTCTTGCCGCATGGCCTGGACGCGCTTGATGACCCCAGGCATGTTGATCCTGATCGGGGTGGTCGGATTTTTTTTGTTCCACTCGTTGCGCCACGCACGCGCCTCTGTGACCATGGCCGTGTCGCCGGCGGCCAGGCCCTGCGCCCAGTGCTCGGCGATTTCCATGGAGCGCATGCGGTTTTGCCCCACCATATTCAGGGCCTGGCCCTTGGCTTCCTGGATGTCCGCGGTGCTGTTCGGCTGGAAGCCGATCATCTTCATCACCGCCTCGGCGTTGCTGGTGTCGTTGACGTTGTAGCTGCGGGCGTCGCGATAGGCACCGGTGATCATCATATCGGCCCCTTTGGCGACGTTGCGCACGGCCGCCGGCGTGACGTCGAGCACGGCGCCGGCCACGTCGCCGCCCAGCAGCTTGCCGGCCCCGGTAAACGCACGCTTGGCGATGTCGCCTGCAGGCCCGGCCAGCTCGCCCAGGTCGCGCGTGTACGAATCCTTCTTCGTCAGCAATCCCGTGCCCGGAATCAGGTTGCCCATTCCAAAGCGGCCGGCAACATCGACCGGCATGCCCGGCATGCTCGATACGCCCTTGAGGACGAAGTCCGCGCCGCCTTGGCCCAGGGTATCGGTCAGAAACGCTTGCTTCGAGCGCTTGCTTGAGAAGTTGTAGCCGAGACGCTGCAGGATGCCATCGATGGCGTCTTCCAGATCCTGCTCGAACGGCAGGCCGTCCGCGCCGCCCATCAGCAGCAGCACGGCCAGCATGTACAGCGCCGCGCGGCGCCCCGCCGCGCGCTCCTTCGAGCCAGGCGCGCCGGCGAAGGCCATGCGCGACAGCAGTTCAAGGTAGCCGATCGAGTACTGCTTGAACGTCATCAGCAGCGACCCGACGGCGCCCCGCGCCCATTTCGGCTTGTTGCCAGAATTGTAAATGCCCTGCGTTTGCGCTACCGCCTCCTGTGCGAACTTGGCCGGATCGGCGAACCCTTCGTCCACGGCCGTGCGATAGGCCGCAATGAAGGTAATACGGCGGTTGGTCAGCTCCGCCATGGCAAACAGCTTGCCCCAGCCCAGCGTGACCTTGGCCATGGCATTGTTCAGGTGGGCCCGGGTGTTGCCCGCCTTGGTGCCGTCGCCGGCGCGCAGCGCGCCCTTGCCCGACGCTTGCGCCTGCAGGTAATGCACTTCCTGGGGCGCGACGATCCCTTCCTCGGCCGCCCACTGCATCGCGGCGTCGAGCTGGGCGTCTCCGGTCACATCCTTGGCCGCGTCCCTCACGGCGGCCGCCAGGCGCGCGCCCGCCTTCGACAAGCCTCCGAACTGGCTCAGGTAGGGCAGGGTCATGGTGAAGGGCTGGGTAAGGTTGACCATGGCGGACGCCACCGAGCCGCCCAGGAACTGGGCGAACATCAGGCCCCCGAGCGGTGCCCCCGCTTCCGGATTGCGGATGTGTTCGCGCAGCTGCATTGCCGCGTCCGTCAATTCGCCCAGCTGTCTCGGGATTTCCGTGATGGCCTCGTCAATTTCACCCAGATGGGCATTGCCGGCGGTGAGCCGCGCGTTACTGTAGATGAAGCCGGCCAGCACCCGGCCGGCATCCTCCGAAAAGCCCGCGATGCCCTTGCGCTGGATCATGCGCTTCATCGAGCTGCGGTTGTTCTTCGCCAGCTTCAGGTAGGTCTGGTAGACCTCGGTGCTGGCCGCGCTCGCCTGGCTGTCGAGCCCCACCATCGAGCCGAACAGCTCGATCGTCTCCGGAGAGACGCCGGCGAACAGTTTATACGCGTCGGCCGACACGGTCCCGTGCGATACCTGCGCGCCAGGATGCTCGGCGCGCATGTCGCGCGCCATCTTCGACGCCTCGTACTGCGTCTCGAACATGCCGAAATAGACTTGGTCTTCCCCCTGCTGCACGTACACGGTGTGCTTGCCGAAGCGCGACAGCGGCGCGTAGCCGCGGTCCATCAAGTCCTTGCCCTTGTCCGACAGGTTCATGATCTGCCTGGCCGTGTCGAGGTGCATGTCGGCTTTCTCCGGGCTCAGCTGGGCCAGTGCGATAAAATGATCGCGCAGCAGCGCGGCGGCCGCCGGCAGATCCGGCGTCGCCACGGCCTGCTCCAGCATGCCCTTGGCGTCCTTGCCGCCCAGCTTGACCATTTCGCTGATCGTCAGGTTCGTCAGGCTCTTGTCGAGCGCCGCGCGGAACTGGCGGTACAACACGACCTGGTCGTCCGACAGATCGAACATCGACCGCAGCTCGGCATCGGACCAGACCACGCCGGCGCGCAGCTGGGTATCCTTGAAGCGGCTGTTGATGATCGAATCGTAGACATCGCTCGGGTTGTGCTGCCAGGCGCGATTCTGCTGGTCGTCAATAGTGCCCTTTTTTAGCAGGATGCGCGCCTTGTCGGCGGTGGACATCGCCTCGGCCTGTTCTTCGAGCACGTCGATCTTGACCGGCTCGCCGTGCGCATCGCGCGCCCAGGTCAATGTGCCCTCGAAGATCGGTGCCCCGATCGCCTTGGTATCGGCGGCCGTCAGTGCCTTTTTCCGGTTTTTGCCGACGATATCGGCCACGTTTTCCAGCTTCGGCAGCAGGGTCGGCGCCAAGTCAGCCGCCACCACGGCGTAGCGCGAGACGTCGCCCAGGAAGCGCTGCACGGCGCCATAGACGGCGGCAAATGCTGGCTGGCGTTTCGCCAGGTTGTCCATGGTCCCGATCGACTTGTGCCACCAGCTCAGTTTCCCCGTGCTGTTAAACAGGTCGCCAATGAGGTAGTTCGCCGGCAGGCGCACCTCGGCAATGCTGTTGGCGGCGCCGGCTAGCGCATCACCGAGGCTGTTGCGGCTGAAAGCGATGCGCGGATCGGCAGCGCCGACTGATGCATTTTTGCCCTTACGCAGCACCGCGCTGCCCGCAGCGGCCCACGGGTCCGCCGGCGGGAAGTCGGTCGCCGTCTTGCGGAAAATCTGCTGGATCAGCGCGCGCGCCTCTTCGTTCTTCATACCGCGCCAGTAGGCGGCCGCCTCAGGCATGCCTAGCCATTCCGCCAGGTTCGCCAGCCAGCGCTGTAGGGTACGTTCCACCTTGGCGCGCACGTCGGTCCGGGTGAAGGCGCCAGCGTTCGGTTCGGCCAGCACCGCAAGCGCTTCGTCAATGCCGCGCGCGGTGGCGTATTTTTGCCCGCCCTGCTTCAAGGCCAGCTGGCCCTGTCCAGTTCTTACCCAGCGGTCAGCCTCGGCCCGGAATGCCCCATCGCGCTGGTAAATCATGTTCATGCGGGTGATATACTCGTCGCCTGGCAGAAACCTCTGGAGTCCGTAGTGCAGCATTTCGTGGAAAAGGGTCCGCTGGACCTCCCGGAGGGTGGGCAGGGCGTCCCGGAACAGGTAGATGACGCCTTCGTACACCGCCCCGGACACGTGCTCATCACTTGCGACACCCGGGAGGACGCCGAAAGCGCTGTCGCGGATGCGGATCACGGGCTGGTGCTCAAATTTGCCAATGCGGTTTTCAACTTCTTTGGCTATCGCCTCGTCCGCAAGCCATTTCGCGCGCGGCAGCGCGACTGACGTTTCGCGCAAGGCGCGCCTGACCACGGGCGCCGGCGCTGCAGCGTCGCGCGTCGCGTTGTTTTCCGCCCAGGTCGCAACCATGATGGCGCGCACGGCGTCGACATCGCGCACCAGCGCGGCCACGTCAAAACGCGATCCGCGCAGGTTTTTGATCAGCTTGGCCGCCACTTCCATGAATTTGTAGGCGACGCTGCGGAACAGCGATCGGTCGGCCTTGGCCAGATCGGACCAGAACACCGGGTCCATCCACATGCCGCCATTAATATCGGCGATGACTTCGGCTTCCGCTTGATCCTCGGTGACATCCTGGAACCCGTTGGCCGCGAATTCGCGCGCCTGGCGGTCTTCCACCACCCCTTCTTTCAAGTAGGCGCGGATCTGCATGCGCAGCTTGGCGCCCAGCTCCGGAGTCGACTGCTCAAGCGCGTGCAGCGTTTCGTGGCCGGCAATTGCCAGCTCGGCGTTGCGCATGCCTTCGGTCAGGTAGGCAACGCCGTTATAGGCCACGCCCTCGAACTCTGCGTTCTTGCTTACGAAATTGACCTCGATGCCCAGCGCCTTGCCAACCTGGCGCGCCAGGGCGAACTGGGCATTGGGAGCGGTGCGCAGCGCGCGCACCGGTGCCATATCGGCCTTGGCCAGTTGGCGGTTGAGCTGTTCCGTCGCCTTCATGGCGCGCAGGAACTCGACGCCGCTCAGTTCAAGTGGCGCGACCGTGCCGGCATCGACGCCGGCCGGAAGTGTTGGAAGGGCAGAAACGCTATCGTCACGGAAATATTCCGCATCGCGGCTGTACAGCAGGTCGGCAAGCTGGGGACTTACACGTTGTAGGAGCCGCTCTGAAACCTGATCCAGAACGTCTCGCCCTCCGTCTCGTCCCGCCTCTTGTAGAACTGACTGGGTAAGAACCGCTCTCTTAAGATCAGACACCCCAAACGGAGGCGTATACGCTCCTCCACTGGATGGAAAGAATAGGTCATAAGCACTGCGTACCGATTTTGCAGCAGCGCTAAAATCCTCGTCCGTGAAAGGTACTGCATCCACTCGCCCGACGTCCCGTGTGCCTTCATCAGTGCGGTCAGTTCCGCGTCTGGAAGTGCTTCCACCGTAGGTTGGTCCCAACCCTTGCTTATCAGACCATTCTCCGAGATCGGATTGGTCAGCTCGTAGTGCCCCGGCAGATGCCCGAACGGGTGCGCGCTCGAAGCGGGCGCGGGCGAAGTTGTAGGTGACATCGGCGATCTCAGGGAAAAGGTGCAGGATGTTAGTGTAGGACGAAACCAGCATTTCCTGCAAGTTGTGGGCATCGTCGCCGTCCTGCCAGTCGATCGGGCGTACGTCAGCGCCGCCGGCTGTCCCCGTCGCCTCGACCTGGCGCGCGTGCGGCGCCAGGTGCTTGGTGGTGCCGTGGCGCAGCGCAGAGGAAATCATGTGCTCCGTGCGGCGGTACAGCGCCTTGTCGGACAGCCCGGCCGGGTCGCCGATGAAGACATGGCCGGTGTTGTGGGCGAGCGTGGCCACGGCCTGATAAACACCCGAGCCGGTGCGGCCTTCTTTCCAATTCGAGATATCGAGCCAGATTTCCTTGTTGCGGTTGTTGCGGTAGACGCTGGCCTGTTCGCCGGTCGGCGACGTGATGTGCCAGGCACGGTCGACGGGTGCGGCTGCATCTTCCAGATCGCCCTCGCCAACGAACTCGTCAACCGAAAGCGTCGGCGCCATGTCAGCCAGGATGCCGGCGAGGGTTTTGGCATTGCTGTCGGGCATGCGGAAAGCAGCGTCGTCGGTCGCGATCTGCGAAAATATGTTCACCAGTGGCGCATCCGTATCGATGCGCGCCCGGCTGAACATCAGCTTGTCCGGCGCCTGGCGCCTGAACGAGCCGTCCGGGCGCTGCAGGGGATTGGTGCGCTCCACGACATTGCGCGCGGCGCTCGGCCCACCGTTTGACAGTTCCCGGATGACAACTTCAAGCCGGGCGTTCTTTGCGTCCAGCTCGTCTTGTTGGGCGAACGGGCCGCCCTGGCGCGCGCGCAGCTCCGGCAGCGCGGCCACGGCAGCGTCGTAGCGGCGCTGATAGTTGGCGATGGCGTATTCCAACCCGGCTGGCGCCAGGGCCTTTTCCAGGTCTTCCACGGCCGTGCGCATGGCCGCCGTCGTGTACTCGGCGTTGTCACGCAATTTCGTGTCGCCGGTGGCCAGCGTCGAGCCGTCGGCGCGCAGCACCGCCAGCGACGTCCAGAAGCCTTCGCGGGTGCTTTCCATCGTCGCCTGCAGCTGCAGGCCCAGGTACTGCCCGATATCGATCGTCTTCGCTTCGCCGGCGGCCAGGCCGGCGGACGTGTCGGACGCCAGCTCGGCGATCGCACGCGCGGCATCGGTACGCGCGATCAACTTCTTCCCGTCGACCTGCATCAGGAATGTCTGCTGGTCCCCGATAGCCGAACCCACGGCGCCCATGGCGCCTTCGAGCGAGGACAAGCGGCGCCCACCGACCTTGATCGACACTTTTTTCTTGTCGTCGCCGCCCTGCTGGGCTTTGACGGCCGCCATGACGGCGCCGCGCGCCAGCGACCCATCGCTGAAATGCTCACCTTCGACATTGACGCTGCGCGTAGCCGCGTCCTGTTCCACATCAGCGATACCGGCTTGGATGGATGCCAGGTCCACCTCGGCGGCCCGCTTGCGGCCCGGATTTCTCGCGATCGTCGCTTCGGCGTCCTCGATCTGGCCGGTAATGCCCCACTCTTTGCGGGCATGCTGCCGCTTGAGCAGTTCGAGTTTGTCGATCTCGGACATCAGTTTGACGCGCTCCAGCAACATCGGATCGCCCGATGCCAGCGCCGCCAGTTCGGCCATGCTGACCGAGTCCTCGTCCTCGAAGTCCATCGAGAAAGCGCCGTCATATTTACGGATCGCATTGATGGTTTTCAGCTTGGACGCGTTGAGCGACCACATTTTAGCGTCGATGGTGCGCTCGGTTGCGTACGCCAGGATTTCGATCTCGAAGCGGTCGGTGCCGTATTTTTTCAGTAGTTCGTTGCCCTGGCGGATGCCGCGGCCTTCGCGTTGCTCAATGTCGGATGGTTTCCATGTCACATCGGCGTGGTGGATCGCCACCAGGCGTTTTTGCACGTTGGTGCCGGCGCCCATGCGTGGCGTCGAGCCGATCAGCACCCGGATGGTGCCATCGTTGACTGCATCGAAAATGGCCTGCTTCTGCGCGTCGGTGCTCGCTTCCTGGATGAAGCGGATCTCGGCTGCAGGAACGCCGCGAGCGATCAGGTTGTCCTTGGTCTGCTGGTAGGCATTCCAGCCGCCCGACTGGGCGTTACGCAGTTCTTCCATGTCGTTCGCGTCGAAGCGCTCAAGCTGCTCGCCACGCAGGCGCTGGCCAGCCTCGTCACCTTCG
>NZ_WHJI01000062.1:0-31562 GCF_011682155.1 Massilia sp. CCM 8734 | reverse complement strand
CTCATCTTTCGATGCGCCGTGTTTCTTTTTTGTGAACATTTGATAATTTAAGTATTCAACATCGCTTACGCTTTGTTGGCACCTTCATCAAACGCCCACACTTATCGACTGTTAATTGTTAAAGAACTTTATTCTGTACCGCCTTCTGCCGTTTGCTACGAAGCGTTGTGTTCGTTGCAGCAGAGAGGTGAGATTATGCAGCGTTTCGCGTTTCTCGTCAACCTCTTTTTGTTACTTCGCTTCTTGCGAAACGCCCCTGAACTGTCTGCTAACTACTTGATTTCGCTAGTGTTTCAGCGGGGAGGCGAACTATAGCAAAGGCCTCGCCACCCTGGCAAGGATTTTCGGAAATGCTACACATTCCGTCGCGTCCAGCCGACGCTTTCTCACGAATACACGCATTTATGTGTCACGCGGCCCCTCCCTGACTGTAGCGAGGGCGCCGAATTCATCGTCGGTAAACAGCCGCGAGCGGGTCAGGAAGCGCCTTCCTGTCCCATTGTCCAGGGAGAACATCCCGCCGTTCCCTGCGACAACGTCGATGATCAGTTGCGTATGCTCCCAGTAAGCGAATTGGTCCTTTCCCATATAGAAGGCGGCGCCATGGATCTCGCCGACATGTACATCGGTATCGCTGATATTGAAATCGCCGTCCGGATAGCACATCGGGGCGCTGCCGTCGCAGCAGCCTCCCGACTGAAAGAACATGACCGGCCCATGCCGCGCGCGCAACTCGTCAATCATTGCGCGCGCGGCATCGGTTGCGACCACGCGTGAAAGCGCGTCACCCATATACAGCTCCCCTGGTTAAAAGAAGCCCATCGCGTTCGGGTTATAACTGACCAGCAGGTTTTTGGTCTTCTGGTAGTGATCGAGCATCATCTTGTGATTTTCGCGCCCGATGCCCGATTGCTTATAGCCGCCGAAAGCCGCATGGGCCGGATACAGATGGTAGCAATTGGTCCACACCCGCCCGGCCTCGATGGCGCGACCGACCCGGAATGCGCGCGACCCGTCCCGCGTCCACAAACCGGCGCCGAGTCCATACAAGGTATCGTTGGCGATGCGCAGGGCGTCGGCTTCATCGGTAAACGTGGTCACCGCCACCACCGGACCGAAGATCTCTTCCTGGAAGATGCGCATCTTGTTGTCGCCCTTGAAGACGGTCGGCTGCACGTAATACCCATCCTTCATGTCGCCCGCTTGCATATTGCGCGCGCCGCCGGTCAGTAGTTCGGCGCCCTCCTGCTTGCCGATATCGAGGTACGACAGGATTTTCTCCAGCTGTTCCTGCGAAGCCTGCGCGCCGATCATGGTCGAGGCATCGAGCGGATTGCCCTGCTTGATCGCCGCCACCCGCTCCAATGCGCGCGCAATGAATTTGTCGTAAATCGATTCCTGGACCAACACGCGCGACGGACAGGTACACACTTCGCCCTGGTTCAGCGCGAACATGGCAAAACCTTCCAGGCACTTGTCGAAAAACGCGTCGTCCGCATCCATCACGTCGGCAAAGAAGATATTCGGCGACTTGCCGCCCAGTTCCAGCGTGACCGGAATCAGGTTTTGCGCCGCGTATTGCATGATCAGGCGGCCGGTAGCGGTCTCGCCAGTGAAGGCGATCTTGGCGATGCGCTTGCTCGACGCCAGGGGCTTGCCCGCCTCCAGCCCGAAGCCGTTGACAATATTGAGCACGCCAGGCGGCAGCAGGTCGCCGATCAGCTCGATCAACACCATGATCGAGGCCGGCGTCTGCTCGGCCGGCTTCAACACCACGCAATTGCCCGCAGCCAACGCTGGGGCCAGTTTCCACACGGCCATCAGGATCGGAAAATTCCACGGGATGATCTGCCCGACCACGCCGAGCGGCTCATGGAAGTGATACGCGTACGTTTCATGGTCGATCTGCGCGACCGAACCTTCCTGCGCGCGGATGCACCCGGCGAAGTAGCGAAAATGGTCGATCGCCAGCGGGATGTCGGCCGCCGTGGTCTCGCGGATCGGCTTGCCGTTATCGATCGTCTCCGCCGTGGCCAGCAAGCTGAGGTTCTGCTCCATGCGCTCAGCAATTTTGTTGAGGATATTGGCGCGCTCGGCCTGCGAGGTCTTGCCCCAGGCTTCCTTGGCGGCATGCGCGGCATCCAGCGCCAACTCGATATCTTCCGCGCTCGAGCGGCCCACCTCGCAGAACACCTGCCCGGTGATCGGCGTGATGTTACCGAAATATTCGCCTTTAACAGGCGCAACAAATTTTCCACCAATGCAATTGTCGTAGCGTTGTTTGAACGGATTGGCTACGCCCAGTTTGCTGATATCTGCGAGATTCATGTCGTCCTCTTCCTTTTATGGTTATGTACCGGGAATCCAAGCATAGACGCACGTCAAACCAAGTACCTGCGCAAACGCAAAGAAACTTCAACAGCTACCCAGAGGCTAGTCCTTTCGTTGGTGCTCTGGCGCACATTACGCGCGCAAGCCATCCGGGCTCGCTGCAGGATTCATGGCGCCCGCGTATATTGCGTACCGACGCTTAACATCCCCCGGAGAACCCATGACGCAGCACCCGTTTCGCCTGAACACGATCGCCACCTTATTTGCGCTCGGCGCCACCGGCATGGCGGCGGCGGCGACACCCGAAGCGCCGGCCGACGCGCCGCTGGACGATGCGGTCGTCATCAGCGGAAGCCGGGTCGAGCACAGCAGTTTCGACTTGCCGGCAGCCATCGACGTGCTCGACGCCGCCCGCATCCGCGACGGCCAGTTGCGCGTCAACGCGTCCGAAGCGCTCTCTGCAGTGCCCGGCCTGGTGGCCCAGAACCGCCAGAATTACGCGCAGGACTTGCAGATTTCCTCGCGCGGCTTTGGGGCGCGCTCAGCCTTCGGCGTGCGCGGCGTGCGCCTGATTGCCGACGGCATCCCAGCCACCATGCCGGACGGACAGGGGCAAGCGGCAACTTTCAACCTCGACATGGCCGAGCGCATCGAAGTCTTGCGTGGGCCGTTTTCCGCCATCTACGGCAACCATTCCGGCGGCACGGTCCAGCTGTTCACGCGCGACGGCCAGGGCCGGCCGAGCGTGGAAGGCACGTTTATTGGCGGCAGCGCCGGTACGCGCAAGGCAGACGTCAACGCCCAGGGCGAGGCCAGTGGCATCGGCTACGTGATCGACACATCCCGCTTCGAGACCGACGGCGAGCGTGCACACAGCGCCGCCACGCGCGACCAGGGTTTTGCCAAGCTGACGATGGCGCCGACCAGCACCAGCAAGCTGACCCTGACCGCAAGCGCGCTGAGCCAGGACGACACCCAGGATCCGCTCGGCGTGACCTGGGCCACCTACCAGCGCGATCGGCGCGCCGGCGAAACCGACGCCACCGATACCCAGAATCCGAAGCGCACCATTGCCGACCGTTACAACACGCGCAAAAGCATCGACCACAAACAAGCCGGGGCCGCCTTCGAGCAGCGCCTGGGCGACGACAAGGTGCGGGCCATGGTGTACGGCGGCCAGCGCCAGGTGATCCAATACCAGGCGTTTTCCAAATTCGTGCAAACGCCCGCCAGCCACTCCGGCGGCGTGGTCGATTTCGACCGTGACTTTTACGGCGCCGACATCAACTGGCTCAGCGTGCGCAATGTCGCCGGCGGCAAGCTGAGCACCACCATCGGCATCGACTACGGCCGTTCCACCGACCAGCGCCAGGGCTATGAAAACTTTATCGGCAACCAATTCGGCCTGCAGGGCAAGCAGCGCCGCGATGAAAGCAATACCGTATCCAGCGTCGATCCGTATGTCCAAGCCGAATGGCAAGGCGGCGCCTGGGTCTTGAGCGCCGGGCTGCGCCACAGCCGCATGAAAGTCAGCGTGGATGATCGCTTTGTGACCAACGGCAACGACAGCGGCGGCGTCAATTTCCGCCACACCACGCCCGTGCTCGCTGCGCTATACAAAATCTCGCCAACCGTGAATGTGTACGCCAGCGCGGCGCGCGGCTTCGAAGCCCCGACCTTGAACGAGCTGTTCTATTCAGGCGCGGGCGCCGGCTTCAATTTCGCGCTCAAGCCCGCCACCAGCACCCATGTGGAAACGGGCGTGAAAGCCTATCTCGGCAGCAACACGCGCATCAATGCGGCCGTGTTCCAGGTAAAAACCAGCGACGAGCTGGTAGTCGACATTGCCGGCGGTGGACGCACCAGTTACCGCAATGCCAGCGAAACCTTGCGCAGGGGCGCGGAAGTGTCGCTGGACAGCCATTTTGGCGCGGGATTGAGTGGCCGCCTGGCCATGACCGCCTTGAACGCCACCTACGAGCAAGGCTTCGGCAACGTTGCCGCCGGCAGCCGCTTGCCGGGCGTACCGAAAGCGAAGCTGTTCGGCGAGCTGGCGTGGAAGAGCAGCGACGATGGCTTCGGCGCCGCGCTTGAAACCATCGCCAGCGGCAAAGTCTATGCCGACTACGCCAATGCCGATATCGCCGCCCCTGGCTACGCGATCGTCAACGCCCGCTTCCAGGCCAAGCAAGCACTCGGTGGATGGCGCTTCAAGCAGTTCGTGCGCCTCAATAACCTGAGCGACCGGCGCTATGTGGGATCGGTGATCGTCGGCGACGCCAACAAGCGCTTTTATGAAGCGGCCCCGCAGCGCAACTGGCTGGCGGGCGTAAGCGCGCAATACGTTTTCTGACCAGGCCCGTCGAGAGAGAATGACGGCTAGGTATCGGATTTTTCGCTGGCGCATAACCGGCTGATCAGCACGGGAGCCACGCCAAACGGAATGAAGGCGACACTGAACCCAAGGAAAAAAGCGCCGATGAGCTTCCATGTATATATCGCCCGTGCCGGTTTCAAGGAAACGCCCATCAGCCCGGACGAATGGTTGGCCAGCGCCAGCGAATGTGCGGAACTGCGCGTTGAAAAGAAGCTGAACCGACACGGAAAGATGTTCTGTAACGTCGCGTTGAAAGATCGGCGCGACGCTCGGCTGCATTTGACGCCGCACGGGCTGATCGACGCGCAAGAACCGTCGAAAGCGCTGATCACGATCATGTTCCGGCTTGCCGCGATGCTCGGCGCGGGTGTGTACGGCGAAAACCTGTATCGATATACCTCTCCCGACAATTGGGAACAGCACACTGCCCTTGCTCGCAAGGCGCGCGCGGATCGTCGCGAAAAGCGACGAATGGCGCGGCGGTGGCATGCATGCTGCTGGGCCCTGGTCCTCATCGCAAGCGCGATGATTGGCTGGGCTCTGGGCTGACCCTGGCCTGGGCCAGCCGCAAGAGTCAGCACAGCGGACGCGCCCCCCGGTCCTGACAAGGGCGCAGCACTTCAGCCGCGCCGGCTCACATCGACCCCGGATACAGCTTCGCCAGGGTCGCGCGCGCCACCTCCGTCGCGATCGCCTCGACGTCGGCAGCCGCCTTGCCCGCAGCACCCTCGCTGCGCAGCGCCTGCCACAGGTCGGCCAGCCGCCCCGCCTGCCCGGCCACGGCGCCCTCCACTTCCACCTGCCAGAAGGCCGGCGCCTCGCCTTCCACGAAGTTGCCGCGCCCGCGCCCGAAGTGCGCCACCGCCAGATAACGCAGGATGCTACTGACCAGCAAGGTTTGCAAAAAGTCGTCGGCGAACTGCATCGTGGTGCGGTTGCGGTCGGTGCTGGTATTAAAACCCCAGGCCGCGCCGGCCGCCGTCAGCGCGCCGACCACGCCGCCCAGCAGTGCCCCGGCCCCGAAGGTCAATCCGCCCGCCATCAGGTCGGCCGACAAGCCCGTGGCCGCGCCCGACACCACCGCCCCCAACAATCCGGCCTGGGCGCGGTCGAGCGGCGCGCGCACGGTGAAATTCTTGCTCACGCGCGCGTTGATCTTGGGCGCCTCGCTCGGATCGAGCTGATGCAGCGCCAGCAGGCGCCCGGTGGTGGCGGCGATATGTTGGTTCAGCCTTTCCACCAGCAAACCCATGGCCCGCTCCTGCCGCTGCTGGTCGCTCTTGCCCAGGCCCACCACTTTCATGGCTGACTTGATGAACGTTTTCTCGTCGGCCTCGACCGGCTCGCTGTCGCGCGCGGCGCTGGTGATCTGGGCGCTGGTGATCCGCATCGCTTCGACGAAACGCTCGCGGTTGTTGGCTTCCCACAGCGCAAACAGGCGCGCGTAAGCGGCCTGCTTGGGCTCCTCGACCAGCTTGCCCACCGCCTCGTAAAAGACGCGCTCATGCACCCAGCAGCGGGCGAAGGCATCCAGCGCCAGCACATCGCGCACGATCTTGTACTGGTCCAGGTGCTGTTTCCAGGCCGTTTGTTCCTGCTGCTCTTCGTGCGCCGGACGCGGCGGCCCCAGCTGGTTGAGCAGCACTACCACCGGTTTGCCCAGCCATTCCAGAATGCGCATCTCGGCCGGCAGGTAGCCGGCGTCGCGCGGATGTTCGGACGAGTTAACCAGGTACAGCACCACATCGGCCTCGTCGCGCGCGGTGCGCAGCGCTTGCTGGCTGAGCCAGAACGGGCGGTCGCGGTAGCGGTCCAGCACTTCGCGCAGGAACCAGCCGATCGGATTACCGGCCATGGCCAGCCGCTTGAGCAGGCGCACCGAGTCGCCGAAGCCGGGCGTATCCCACAGTTGCAGGGTGTCGCCCTCGGTTGTCTTGAGCAGCAAGTGCGACTCGGCAAAGATGGTCACGTGGGCGGCGTCGCGCACCTCCCCCACATCGACCCCGACCAGGGTGCGCGCCAGGGTGGTCTTGCCGTTGTTGGTGTGCGAAATCAGTGCAAACTGGATATGGACAGGGGTGTCGCTCATGATGCCTTCGATAAACTAAGTCCGGCGCCGAGCTCCAGCGGGCGGCGCTCGGGATGGAGCAGGTTGACGATGGTCGCCGGGGCGCGGTGGAACTGGCAGAACTGTTGCCACAGCGCGATGCGCTCGGCCAGCCGTACATCGGCCCCGGCTTGCGCACCGCTGCGCTCGGTCAGCGCCGATTCGTCGATCAGCACGGCAATGCCGCGTTTCGAGGCGCGCACCAGGTGGTCGAGAAAGGCGCCATGATTTTCCTTCTCGGGCGTTGCCGCCAGGCTGAACAGCACGGCGGTCTCCGTCACATTGGCGTCAATCACGCTCAGGTCGCGCAGCATATCGACCGCTTCTTCACCATAGCCGGAAGACGGGCGCAGCATCACCCGCGCCTGGTCGCCGAACAGGGTGACGGCAATCTGCGCCAGGCCCTTGTCGCGCGCCTCGTCCAAGGTGTAGCTGTAGGGCAGCACGCGCAGCAGGGCTGGCGCGGTCGTGCCGGCCTCGCCGTTGAGCTTGCGGAAGTAGGGCTGCTCCAGGTCCAGCGGAAATTGATTGCTCATCCGCTGCGCGCGCCAGTGCGCCACGCCAGCGAGCACCAGGCGCGGCAGCACCACCAGCAGCAGCAAGGTCGCACCATATAAATGCACCCACTTGGCCCCGCCCGCCCCGGTCGGCACTTTCGAAAATTGCAAGGCCTCGATGTCGGCGATGCTGAAGCCTTCCAGCGGCAACAGCGCCACCGCCGGCGCAAACAGCACCGACAGGATGCCGTGCACTTGCGTGGCGTTGAGGAAGGTGCTTTCCCAGCCGGCCACATATTGCGTCAGGAACCCGCGCGCGTACAGCGACAGCACCGCGCCCACCGCAAACATCGCGGCGGCCAGGTGCATGGTGCGCGCCAGGCGCGCCTGCGTCAGCCTGGCGCTCAGCTCGCTCCACTGAAGACTGAAATTGGTCAAGCCGGCCGCCAGCACGTTCGGCAGCTTGCGCGGCAGCGACAATTGCGCCCCGCTCAGGCGGCGCATCAAGGCCGGCGAGACCCAGCCGTTCTTCCGTGCCGGCACCAGCACCCACGCCATCAACAACAGATACACCAGCATATTCCAGCCGATAATCGCCAGCAGCGGCGCCGACAGCAAGTCGACCCGGTGCGGATCGCCGATCCGGTCGACCGCCGCGCCGAGCACCAGCGCCAGCAGCGGCAAGCCGAGCGACAGCGCCTTGAAGCCGCCGCGACGGCGCGCAATGGCGGCGAACGCGGGCGTGCGCTCGCTCAGGCGCTTGAGGATCTGCTCGGCGCGCTGTTGCAAAAAGTGCTCGGTGGTCACTGCCGACTTGCTGTCGGACGCTTGCCACTGCGCCAGCTCCTTCGCGCTGCGGCTGGCGTACAGGCGATCGTCGTCGCTCAGCACCTCGTGCTTGCCGTCCATGGTTTCGATCGCGCGCACCAGCACCACGTCCCTTGCCACCTGTTCGTTCATGCTTTTCCTGTTCTTTTTACCAGCTCATTTGTATGAAACGACAACATTCACAAGCCAATTGTGCCGCACTTTGCAGCCCTACGCTAATGCCGTTAAGTTAAGCGGATTTTTGGCCACCAACCTAAAAACCGTCATTCCCGCCTGCGCGGGAAGTCATTTCTGCCAGTGGCAGGAATGACGGGCCAAAGTTAACACCATTACCGCCCTACGCTGGCCTTGCAAGAACGCGACAGCGTGGATGTGCTATCTTAACGCGGAATTTTCTTGACACTTTCTTATCTCTCCTCACGATGCGCCTCCCAGACATACTTTCCACCCACGACCCACTGCTGGCCAGCGAACTGGCCCAAGCGATCGACAACAAGACCAAGCCGCTGGGCAGTTTGGGCGCGCTCGAAACGCTGGCCCGGCAGATCGGCCTGATCCAGCAAACGACCAGGGTGGCCCTGCACAAGCCGGCCATCCTGGTGTTCGCGGCCGATCACGGCGTGGTGGCGGAAGGCGTCTCGGCCTATCCGCAAAGCGTCACCTGGCAGATGGTCGAGAACTTCCTGTCCAGGGGCGCGGCGATTAACGTCTTCGCGCGCCAGAACGGTTGCGCGCTGCAGATTATCGACGCCGGCGTGAACCACGACTTCGGCAAGCGCGCGGCGCTCATGGACTGCAAGGTCGCGCGCGGCACCGCCAACTTCGCGCAGCAACCTGCCATGAGCTGGGCCGAATGCGCCGCCGCCCTGGCGCACGGCATGCGCATCGTCGGCAACCTGGAGGGCAATGTCATCGGCTTCGGCGAAATGGGCATCGGGAACACCACCGCCGCCGCCGCGCTGATGCACAAGCTGACCGGCGTGCCGGTGGCCCACTGCGTCGGCGCCGGCACCGGTTTGTCAATCGAGGGCGTGCTGCACAAGCAAAGCGTGATCGAGGCGGCCGTCGCCCTGCATGGCGACATGAGCGAGCCGCTCGACATCCTGGCCACCTTCGGCGGCTTCGAGATCGCCATGATCGTCGGCGCCATGCTCAAGGCGGCCGAACGGCGCATGGTGCTGCTGATCGACGGCTTCATTGTCAGCAGCGCGCTGCTGGTGGCGGCGCGCCTGCAGCCGGCCATCCTCGACTACTGCGTATTCTCGCACTGCTCGGACGAAGCCGGCCACGCACGCATGCTCGAGCACTTTCACGCCAGGCCGCTCCTGAACCTCGGCCTGCGCCTGGGCGAAGGCACCGGCTGCGCACTGGCGCTGCCGCTGCTGCACGCGGCCGTCAACTTCCTCGGCGAGATGGCCACCTTCCAGTCGGCGCGCGTGGCCGGCCAGTCGGCGTAAAAACACGCCATGGCCAGCATCGTCCACCAGTGCCGGCTGTTCTTCATCGCGCTGCAATTTTTTACGCGCGTGCCGATTCCGGGCTGGGTGGGCTTCGATCCATCCTGGCTGCACCATGCGTCACGCTATTTTCCGCTGGTCGGGGTGGTGGTGGCCAGCGTGGCGGCGGCGGTGTACGCCGGCGCGGCGGCGCTTTTTCCGGCCCCCGTGGCGGTGATATTGTCGACGGCGGCGGCCATCTACCTGACCGGCGCCTTCCACGAAGACGGCCTGGCCGACATGTGCGACGGCTTCGGCGGCGGCTTGAGCACAGAGCGCGTGCTCGAGATCATGAAGGACTCGCGCATCGGCACCTATGGCGCGGTCGGCATGGGGCTTACGGTGGGCCTCAAGTGCGTGCTGCTCGCGTCCCTGCCCACACCGGCCGTCATCGTCGCGCTGTTCATCGCCCATCCTTTATCGCGCCTTGCGGCGGTGAGCCTGATCTGGGAAATGGAATACGCGCGCGCCGACGGCAAGGCCAAGCCGATGGCCCAGCATATGAGCCACCGGGAATTCGGCATCGCCTGCGCCTGCGCCGGCATGCCCGCGCTGGCCCTAGCAACGGCCGGCATGCTGCCCTGGCTTGCACTGCTCGCCAGCGTGGCCGGCGCCGCGCTGGTGGCGTGGTGGCTGGGCGCCAAGTGCCTGCGCCGCATCGGCGGTTACACCGGCGACTGCCTGGGCGCCGTGCAGCAGGTGGCCGAAGTGGTCATCTACCTGGCGCTGCTGGCGTTTTTCCATCGCGGCGCCTGGCCCTGACATGCGCCTGTATCTGGTGCGCCACCTGGCGCCGCAGGTGGCGCCAGGTGTGTGCTACGGGCGCACCGACCTGGCTGTCGATCCCGGACTGCAGGCGCTGGCCCTGCCCGCCCTGCGCCAGCGCCTGCCGGCCGGCGCACCGATGTTCTCGAGCCCCCTGCGGCGCTGCGCCGGACTGGCGCAAGCCCTGGGCGGGGCGGCGGTGCGCTACGACCCTCGCCTGGCCGAACTCGATTTCGGCGACTGGGAAATGCGCCGCTGGGACGACATCGAGCGCGCCGCCATCGACGCCTGGGTCGCCGACATGGCCGGCTACCGCCCGGGTGGGGGCGAAAGCGTGACCGACATGGCGCGGCGCGTGTCGGCGTTTTATGCCGATTGCATGCGTTCGCACACGAGCGCCGCCATCGTCATCTGCCACGCCGGCGCCATCCGCCTGCTGCTGGCCCGCGCGCGCGGACTGGCGCCCGAGGCCATGGCGCTGGAAGCGGCGCAGCGTCCCCACGCCATCGCCTACGGCGAGACCGTCACCATCGACTGTGTATAATTATCGGGTTTTGGTGCCCGCGCCCATGTCCATGAGCGCAGTTAAACTGGGAAACACGAAGCCTGCAACAGGCCAACGTGTGCTGCCCCCGCAACGGTAAGCAAATGTCGCTGACATGGCGACGAGCCGCCTCGATTGACCACTGTGCATTTGGCATGGGAAGGTGAGACGGCCGCATTTGCCAGCCCGGATACCGGCCAACACAGGTGGGAACGTGCGGCAGTTGCACGCTCCTTTTCAATCTGGCCAACGGGGACGTCGGCCGGTTGCTCGCAATCGCATTCACTGAAGACTTGTCATGACCTTTCCTGTTGTACGCCACGCGGCCCTGACGTCGCTCGCGCTAGCTTTTACCTCCCCTTGCGCCCTCGCCGACAGCCCCATCGATTCGGCAGCTACTGCCAATACTGCCGTCATCATCACCGCCGCGCGCGCGCCGCAGCCGTCGATCGATGTCCTGAGCGACCATGTCTTGATCAGCGCGACCGACATTGCGCGCTCGGGCGCGGGCAATGTCGTCGACCTGCTGCAAAAGCAGCGCGGCATCGAAATCACCCGTAACGGCGGTCCGGGCGCGGCATCGCAAGTGTTCATCCGGGGCGGCGACCCCAAGCAGACCGTGGTGCTGGTCGACGGCGTGCGCATCGGCTCGTCCACCATCGGCATCGCCAACTGGGCCACCCTGCCGCTGGCGAACATCGACCGCGTCGAAATCGTCTACGGCCCGCTGGCCACCATGTACGGCGCCGACGCCATCGGCGGCGTGGTGCAGATCTTCACCCGGCGCGGCGCCGGTCCGGCCAGCGTGACGGCGTCCGTGGAAGCGGGCAGCGACAAGGCGCGCGCCATGACGTTCGGCGTGGCTGGCGCCAGCGAAGGCGAGAACAGCATCCACTACGCTTTTGGTGCGTCCAAGGACAAGGACGAAGGCTTCTCGGCCACCAAGCCGGGCGCCTCGTCGTATAACAAGGACAACGACGGCTACGCGCGCGACAGCGCCAGCGGCCAGTTGGGCATCGTGCTGGCCAAGGGCCATGAAGCGGGGCTGCTGTACCTGCACAGCCACCTGGCGTCGCAGTACGACTCCGGCCCGAACCCGTTCGACGTGCGCAGCGTGCAAAACATGGACAACATCGCCGTCTACTCCAAACACCAGTTCACGACAAGCTGGAAAATGAGCCTGCAGGCCTCCGAGGCCGACGACAAATCGGTCAACTTCACCAGCGCCACGGCCAGCAACCGCATCGACACGCGCGCGCACGCCTACAGCATGCAGCACGACATCGCCCTTGGAAGCGACCTGCTGCAACTGGTGCTCGAACGTCGCGTGGAAAGCGTGTTCGCCGACACCACGCGCGCCTTGAACGCCAGCCGCGCCACCAATTCGGTCGCCGCCGCCTACTCGGCGAAGCGCGGCAACCACCTGGCCAGCGCCAGCGCGCGGCGCGACGACAGCACCCAGTACGGCGACAAGACCACCGGCGGCATCGGCTATGGCTACAAGCTCACGCGCGCGCTGCGCGTGAACGCCAGCGCCGGCACCAGTTTTCGCGCACCGACCTTCAATGAACTGTATTACCCGGGCTACGGGGTCGATACCAACAAGCCGGAACAGGGTAAAAACGTCGAAGGCGGCGCCTACTACAACGACGGCACGACCGAGGCCAGCGCGATCTGGTACCGCAACCGCCTGACCGACCTGCTGGTCAACACCGGCAAATGCCCGGTGCAGCTCGATTCGCACCCGAACGGTTGCGCCTACAACGTCAACCGCGCCACGCTCGAAGGCGTCAGCCTCGGCGCGCGCACCCGCCTGGGCGATGTCGACATGAGCGGCTCGCTCGACTTCCAGGACCCGCGCGACGACACCACCGGCAAAAACCTGCAACGGCGCGCCAAGCGCCACGCCAAGTTCGCCGTGGAGTACAACGCGGGCGACCTGATCGCCGGCGTCGGCGTGCAGGTATCCGGCAAGCGCTTCGACGACCTGGCCAACCGCACCACGCTGCCCGGCTACGGCGTGGTGAACCTGTTTGCCTCGTACCGATTTGCCCACGACTGGTCAGCCGTGCTACGGTTGAACAACATCGCCGACAAACAATACGAACTGGCGCGCAATTACGCCACCGCGGGCCGCCAGGTGTTTGCCGGCATCCGCTACGGCATCCGTTAAGCACCATTAAGCACCAAACAGGAGTCGCATGCATCCGTTCTTTCGCACTATGCGCCACCGGGCCAGCGTCATCATCACCACGCTGACGCTGCTGGCATTGGCAAGCCTGGTCATCGCCGGGATGGTCGGCTCGGTGCCGGTCCCGCTGGCGGAGATGCCGGGCGCGCTCATCGCCCTTGCGAAAGGCGACACCTCGACCCTGGCCGCCACCCTGCTCGACCTGCGCCTGTCGCGCGCACTGGTGGCCTTTGTCACCGGCGGCGCGCTCGCGTTGGCCGGCGTGATGATGCAAGCCTTGCTGCGCAATCCGCTGGCCGAGCCGTATGTACTCGGCATCTCGGCCGGCGCCTCGGTCGGCGCGCTGGCCGCGCTGCTGTTCATGTGGGCCATGTGGATGGTCGACCTGGCCGCCTTCGTGGGCGCGGTGGCCGTCTCGATGCTGCTGTATATGCTGGCCCGGCGCGACTTGCGCGGCAACGCGGCGGCCGAAGGCGGCTCGTCGCTGCTGCTGCTGACCGGCGCCATTCTCTCCACCTCCTGCATTGCGCTGGTCACCCTGATGCTTTCGATTGCGCCCGAAAGCCGTCTGCGCAGCATGATTTTCTGGATGATCGGCGACATCGCCGGTGCGCCTTTGCGCCCGCTGCCGTGGATTGTGCTGGCCGTGGGCCTCGTGTTTGCCCTGCGCAGCGCCCGGTCGCTGAACGTGCTGGCGTTGCACGCGGAAGCCGCCGCCACCCTGGGCATCCGCGTCAGCGCCCTGCGCAAGGGACTGTTTTTCTGCTCCGGCATGTTGACCGCCAGCGCCGTGACCAGCGCCGGCAGCATCGGCTTCGTGGGCCTGATCGTGCCGCACGCCTGCCGTTTCGCCTGCGGACCCGATCACCGTCTGCTGATCCCCGCAGCCACCCTGGCCGGCGGCGCCTTCCTGGTGCTCGCCGATACTCTGGCGCGCACCGTGCTCGCGCCGCAGCAACTGCCGGTGGGCGTGATCACGGCGCTGATCGGCGCACCTGTCTTTTTGTACCAACTCCACCGGTTGAACCGCTCATGATGATCGAAGCGCGCCGATTACTACTCACCGCCGGCAGCCGCACCTTGGTGAAAAACCTCGACTGGCAGGTACAAAACGGGCAGTCGTGGTGCGTCATCGGTCGCAACGGCGCCGGCAAAAGCACGCTGATGCGCACCCTGGCCGGCTTGCGCGAGCCCGATGGCGGCAGCATCGCCATCGGCGCTCGCGCGCTCAAGGACTGGCCGCTCGAAGAACTGGCGCGCCAGCGCGCCTTTTTGCCGCAATCGCGCAGCGACGCCTTTGCCTACCGCGCCATCGAAACCGTGCTGGCGGCACGCCACCCGTACCATGCCAACCGCTACTGGGAAGGCAGCGACGACTACACCATCGCCCGTGCCGCCCTGGCGTCGATGGAAGTGGCCGACCTGGCCGAGCGCGACGTACGCACCCTGTCCGGCGGCGAGCGCCAGCGCGTGGCAATCGCCGCCATGCTGGCGCAGGACACGCCATTGCTGCTGCTGGACGAGCCGGCCAACGCGCTCGACCTGGCGCACCAGCACAGCGTGATGCGCCTGCTGGCAAAGCTGTGCCGCGAGCAGGGCAAGACGGTCGTCATGATCGGCCACGACCTGAACCTGGCGCACCAGGCGTCCAGCCATGCATTGCTGATGATGGGCGACGGCGAATGGCTGGCCGGCCCGGTCGACGAAGTGATGCAAGCGCCGGTCCTGAGCCGCTACCTGGGCCACCCGATTGAAGTCCTTCCCCACGGCAGCCGCCGTATTTTCATCCCAACCGAGGAATCCGCATGATTGACGACACCGCACACAGCGAACTGAATGAACGCCACCGCGTCCGCATGGAACGCAAGAAGGCCATCATCGACCAGAAGATCGCCGAGGCGCAGAAGGAAATCGGCATCATCATCGTCAACACCGGCAACGGCAAGGGCAAAAGTTCGAGCGGTTTCGGCATGGTGGTGCGCGCCATGGGGCACGGTATGAAGGTGGCCGTGGTCCAGTTCATCAAAGGCGCCATGTCGACCGGCGAAGAAAAATTCCTGCGCCGTTTTCCCGACGAAGTGAGTTTTCACGCGATGGGCGAAGGCTATACCTGGGACACCCAGAACCGCGAACGCGACATCGAAAAAGCCGAGCAAGCGTGGACGCTGGCCAAGGGCTTCCTGTCAGACCCGGCGATTGGGCTGGTGCTGTTCGACGAACTCAATATCGCGCTCAAGTATAAATACCTGGACGTCCACGCCGTCATCGCCGACCTGCTCGACCGGCCCGAGATGCAGCATGTGGTCATCACCGGGCGCGGCGCACCGGACGAACTGATTGCGATTGCCGACACCGTGACCGACATGACGGTCGTCAAGCACGCCTTCAAGGCCGGCATTGCAGCGCAGGCCGGGACGGAATTCTGATGAGCGATCACGCGGATGTGCGCGTACTGCTGGTGGCCGCCGTCTCGTCCGGCCAGGGCAAGACCACGGTGACGGCAGCCTTGGCGCGCGCGCTGGTGCGGCGCGGCCAGCGTGTACGCGTGTTCAAGTGCGGCCCCGACTTCATCGACCCGATGCTGCTCGAACGCGCCAGCGGTGCGCCGGTCGGTTCGCTCGACTTGTGGATGGTGGGCCGCGAACAGTGCCGCAGCCAGCTGGCCGCCGCCGCCCTTGACGCCGACGTGATCCTGATCGAAGGCGTCATGGGCCTGTACGACGGCACGCCCTCGTCGGCCGACCTGGCGCGCGAATTCGGCCTGCCGGTGCTGGCCGTGATCGACGCCTCGGCGATGGCGCAAACCGCCGGCGCGCTGGTGCTCGGCCTGCGCGACTACGGCCCTGTGGAGATGGCGGGCGTGATCGCCAACCGTGTCGCCAGCAAGGGGCACGCCGCCATGGTGGCCGCTTCGATGCGCGATATTCCACTGATCGCGGTGCTGCCGCGCCAGTCCAAGACCCTGCCCGAGCGCCATCTGGGCCTGGTGCTGCCGGGCGAAGTGCAGGATGTGGACGGCCTGCTCGACCAGCTGGCCGACCAGTTGGAGTTCGACGACGCCGCGTGGGCACGGTTGCGCAGCACCCGCATCGACCTCGGCGCGCGCATGGAAGCGCCAGCGCCGCTGCTGGCGGGGCGGACGATTGCCATTGCGCGCGACGCCACCTTTGCCTTTTTGTACCCGGCCAACCTGGCTACCTTGCGGGCACTGGGCGCCACCCTCGCCTTCTTTTCGCCGCTGGCCAACGAGCCGGTGCCGGAGCACGCCGACGCCGTCTATCTCCCGGGCGGTTATCCGGAGCTGCACGGCGAGACGCTGGCCGGCGCCGCGCGCTGGCGCGCATCGATCCGCGCCGCCCACGCGGACGGCATGCCGATCGTGGCCGAATGCGGCGGCATGATGGCGCTGGCCGGTTCGCTGGCCGACCAGGCGGGCACGGTGTGGCCGATGGCCGGCCTGCTCGAAGGAACGGTGACCATGCAGGCGCGCATCGCCGGTCTCGGCTCCCAAGGGCTGGAAACGCCGCACGGCGTCCTTCGCGGGCATACCTTTCACTACTCGCGGCTGGAAACGGCGCTCGCGCCAGGCGCGCACACGGTCAAGCACCCGAGCGGCGCCAGCGGCGAAGCGGTGTATCGTGCCGGCTCGTTGACGGCATCGTACTTCCACGCCTACTTTCCATCCTGCCCCGCCGCGGCGGCGGCCTTGTTCTCCAGGAGCGATGCATGACGACGACACTGATCCTGGGCGGCGCGCGCTCCGGCAAAAGCGCCTACGCCGAAAAACTGGCGCTCGAATCGGGCAAGGAAGTCGTCTACATCGCCACCGCGCGCGCCGGCGACGGCGAAATGGCCGTGCGCATCAAGACCCACCGTTCCAGCCGTCCGTGCAGCTGGACCACCATCGAAGAACCGCTGCTGCTCGGCGACGCCATCCTGCGCTGCAGCGAACCGGATACGCTGGTGCTGGTCGACTGCCTGACCCTGTGGCTGAGCAACCTGATTTTTTCGGCCGACCAGGATTTTCCGGAAGTGGGGGTGATCAATCTGCCCGACATTTTCTACGAACAGTGCGACGAGCTGCTGGCCGCCCTGCCGCAAGCGCCCGGCGACGTGATCATGGTGTCAAACGAAGTAGGCATGGGGATCGTGCCGTACGGCGCCCTGTCGCGCTGCTTTACCGACGAAGCCGGGCGACTGAACCAGGCCGTCGCCAAGGTCTGCGAGCGCGCCCTGTTCATCGTGGCCGGCATGCCGCTCACGCTCAAGGGCCAGGCATGCTGAGTGGCCTGACTCTGGCGCAGGTGGCGCTGCTGCTGGCAGGCGGCGTGCTGCTCGACCTGCTGCTGGGCGAAGCGCGGCGCTGGCATCCGCTGGTCGGCTTCGGCAACCTGGCGATGCGCATCGAGCGCGCGCTCAATCGCGGCAATGTGCGCTTCGTGCGCGGCGTGCTGGCGTGGACGCTGGCGGTGCTGCCGCTGGCGGCGCTCGGCGCGCTGCTGTGCCATGGCGCGGGGTTGGCAGCACATGCCTTTCTCCTGTATTTTTGCCTGGGCTTTCGCAGCCTGCGCGACCATAACCTGCCGATCGCGCAGGCGCTGGAAAGCGGCGACCTGGCGCAGGCGCGCCTGCTGACGGCGCGCATCGTCAGCCGCGACACCATGGAGGCCAGCGAAGCCGACCTGGCCAAGGCCAGCGCCGAATCGCTGCTCGAAAACGGCAACGATGCGGTGTTCGGCACCTTGTTCTGGTTCGTGGTGGCCGGCGGCGCGGGCGCGCTGCTGTTCCGCCTTGCCAATACGCTGGACGCGATGTGGGGCTACAAGAGCACGCGTTACCTGGCGTTCGGCTGGGCGGCGGCGCGCATCGACGATGTGCTGAACTACGTTCCGGCGCGCCTGACCGCGCTGTCGTACGTGCTGCTGGCCGATCACCGGCGCACGGCGTGGGAATGCTGGCGCGCGCAGGCGCCCGGCTGGCCGAGCCCGAACGCGGGGCCGGTGATGGCCAGCGGCGCCGGCGCGCTGGGACTGGCGCTGGGCGGCAGCGCCACCTACGACGGCGTGGCCGAACAGCGCCCCCCGCTGGGACGCGGGCGCGCCGCGCAGGCGGGCGATATCGCGCGCGCCTGGAAACTGGTGCGCGCCACCGCCACGCTGTGGCTGGGCGTGGCCGCAGCGGCGGCATTATTCATGGGAGCACTTCATGCTTGAACACGGCGGCAACCTGCGCGCGGCGTCGATCCGCTTCAACCGTCCGCTGGACGACTGGCTGGACTTGTCGACGGGACTGAACCCCACCTGGTATCCGGCGCCGCAACTGGCGGACAATGCGTGGCACCGCCTGCCGGAAACCGATCCTGAACTGGTGCGCGCGGCAAGCGCATTTTATGGCGCGCCGCGCATGCTGGCGGTGGCCGGCACCCAGGCCGCAATCCAGGCGCTGCCCCAATTGCGCGCTCCATCGCGCGTGGTGGTGGCCGCGCCCTCGTACGCCGAGCATGCGCACCACTGGGCACGGCACGGTCACAGCATGCGCGAGGTGGCGTACGACGCCTTGGACGCGGCGCTGCCGGAATGCGATGTGCTGGTGCTGTGCAATCCGAATAATCCGACCGGCGCGACCGTGGCCCCCGAGCGCTTGCTGGCCTGGGCCGCGCAACTGGGCCAGCGCGGCGGATGGCTGGTGGTCGACGAAGCCTTTGGCGACACCGCGCCGCACCTGACCGTGGCCGCGCACAGCGACCGCCCCGGCCTGATCGTCCTGCGCTCGGTCGGCAAGTTTTTTGGGCTGGCCGGCGTGCGCATGGGCTTTGTGGGCGCGCACGCGTCTTTGCTGTCGGACCTTGCCGGCTTGCTCGGGCCGTGGACAGTCAGCGGCCCGGCGCAGCAGGTGTCGACAAAAGCGTTGGACGATCGCGCATGGCAGGAGGCGATGCGCGCGCGCCTGGCCGGCGAAGGGACGCGTTTGCGCACGCTGCTCGCCGCGAACGGCATCGCCAGCACCGGCACCGACCTGTTTCAATGGTGGCCCGAAGCCCAAGCGGAGGCGTTCTGGCAGCACATGGCCGAACGCGGGATCTGGGTGCGGCTGTTCCCCAAGGCGGCGCGGGGCATTCGCCTCGGCCTGCCGGCGGATGAAAATGGATGGCGGCGCCTGGCGCTCGCACTGGAAGAATGGAACCGAGGATCATGATGAAATACCTGTTAGCCGCCTTTGCCGGCACGATCGCGCTGCACGCCGGCGCCGCCATCACGGTCCACGACGACGATGGCAAGAGCGTGACCCTGCAAAAACCCGCGCAGCGCGTGATTGCGCTGGCCCCGCACGTGACCGAGATGCTGTACGCGGCCGGCGGCGCGGAACGCCTGATCGCGGCCGTCGCCTACAGCGATTATCCGGAAGCGGCCAAGCGCCTGCCGCAGATGGGCAGCAACAGCGGCATCGACATGGAGCGCTTGGCAGCCTTGAAGCCCGACCTGATCGTGGTCTGGATGCACGGCAGTTCCGAACGCCAGATCGACCAGATTCGCGCGCTTGGCATTCCGTTGTTCCACAGCGAACCGCGCAAGCTCGATGACATCGCCAGCAACCTGACGCGCCTCGGGAAGCTGATGGGCACCGAGGCGGTGGCCGATCCGGCGGCCGCCGACCTGCGCAAGCGCCTCGGCGCGCTGCAAGCCAGGTACGCCAAGCGCGCGCCAGTGCGCATGTTCTATCAGGTGTGGGACAAGCCGCTGTACACCCTCAACGACGGCCATATCCTGAGCGACGCCATGCGCATGTGCGGCGGCGAGAACGTATTCGGCAAGCTGAAAGTAACCGCGCCCGTGGTCACGGTGGAAGCGGTGCTGCAGGAAGATCCGGAAGCGCTGTTCAGCGGCGAGCGCAGTCCCACCGATATTGGCCTGACCCTGTGGAAGCCGTACACCACCATGACGGCGGTCAAGCGCGGGAACCTGTTCAGCATCGACGGCAACCTGCTTAATCGTTCGGGACCGCGCATGATCGCCGGCGCCGAAATCCTGTGCGAGAAACTCGACATCGTGCGCCAGCGCAGGAGTAAACCTTGAGCCGCTTCCCCTACCACACCCTGATGGTGCAGGGGACCACGTCCGACGCCGGCAAGAGCACCGTGGCGGCGGCCCTGTGCCGCCTGCTGAAAAACGAAGGCATATCGGTGGCGCCGTTCAAGCCGCAGAACATGGCCTTGAACAGCGCGGTCACGGCCGACGGCGGTGAGATCGGTCGCGCCCAGGCCTTGCAGGCGATTGCCGCCGGCGTGGCGCCGCACACGGACATGAATCCGGTGCTGCTCAAGCCATCGAGTAACATCGGCGCGCAGGTGGTCATCCACGGCAAGGTACGCGCCGAAATGAATGCGCGCGACTACCATCAGTACAAGACCGTGGCGATGGGGGCCGTGCTCGAATCGTACGCGCGCCTGCGCCAGCAGTACCAGGCGATCGTGGTCGAAGGCGCGGGCAGCCCGGCGGAGATCAACCTGCGCGACCGCGACATCGCCAACATGGGCTTTGCCGAGGCGGTCGACTGCCCGGTGATCCTGGTGGCCGACATCGACCGTGGCGGCGTGTTCGCGCACATCGTCGGCACGCTCTCGTGCCTGTCGCAGAGTGAGCGCGACCGCACCATCGGTTTTGTGATCAACCGTTTTCGCGGCGATATTTCGCTGCTCGAACCGGGCCTGGACTGGCTGGAACAGCAGACCGGCAAGCCGGTACTGGCGGTGCTGCCCTACCTGCAAGGGCTGTTCCTCGACGCGGAAGACGCGGTGCAGGCGGTGCAAGCCTCGCGCGGGGCCTTCAAGGTGGTGGTGCCGTCGCTGCCGCGCATGAGCAATCACACCGACTTCGATGCGCTGCGCGTGCATCCGGATGTGGACTTGCAGTTCGTGCGCCAGAACGAGGCCAAGCCGGCCTGCGACCTGTTGATTATCCCGGGTAGCAAGAACACGCGCGGCGACCTGGCGTATCTGCTCGACCAGGGCTGGCGCGAGTACATCGACAAGCACCTGCGCTACGGCGGCAAGGTGATTGGCATTTGCGGCGGCTTCCAGATGCTGGGGCGCGAGGTGAGCGACCCGCACGGGGTGGAAGGCGACAGTGGCGTCACCGCTGGCCTCGCCCTGCTCGACCTGCGCACCGAACTGACCACCGAAAAACGCCTGGCCCAGGTGACGGGGCGCTGCGCTTTTGCGGACGCCGACGTGGCGGGCTACGAAATTCACATGGGCGTCTCCAGCGGCGCGGCGCTCGCCACGCCGGCCTTTCGCATCGAGGGCCGGGACGAAGGCGCGCGCTCGCGCGACGATCAGATCCTGGGCAGCTACCTGCACGGCCTGTTCGACCACCCGCAAGCGTGCGCCGCGCTGCTGCGCTGGGCGGGACTCGACAGCGACGCCACGGTGGACACCAGCGCACTGCGCGAGGCCAGCCTGGAGCGCATCGCGGAAGCCGCGCGCCCCTTGTACGATGCGCTGTGTGGGATAAAATAGAGCGCCCACGTGTTGCAAAAAGTCTGCCGCAGTTCTTGTTGGCGGTTAATGTACATACTACATGTGTAGAATTAGAGCAATAATTTACTCTCTGTGGACGTGCCATGTTGTCAATGATCAAGGTTGTGCAAACCTTTCCTTCGGTTCGGATTCCGTCCAGCTCGGGCGGACTGCCGGTTGAAGTGTCGCTGATCGCGCAACTGGTGCACGGCTCGGGCAATCATTTGTTCGCCAGCGTATCGGCGCGACAACAGCAGCACCAGGAGTTTGTCGACGAGCTCGACGAGCCATCGGCCAAGCTGGGCGGCACCGATTTCGACAAGGGCGATCCCACATCGCTGTATTCCTTCGTTGTCGGTCCGAAAGGGCATCCTTTCCACCGGCACGCCGGACATCGCATTTTCACGGCCATTTCGGGTAGCGGCGGCGCGCAGCTGCGCTTTTCCAGCGCGTCCACAGCGCAAATCGATGAGGACCCGCAGAGTTTCCTGCGCGCGCTTCAATGCATCAATATTCCGCCCGATTGCATGTTCACGGTGCGCTTCGGCGGCGAAACCTGGCATCAGTTCGCGCCGCTCACGCGCAACAGTCCGCATCCGGTGTTTTTTGCGCTGTCCTGTCACACTAACGAGCTCGGCGGCGACTTGTCCGAGGAATTGCGGCAACAGGTCATGGCGAACGAAGCCAGCATTCCCTCGCTGACCTCGCTGCTGCCACAAGCAGTGGCCGATTTGCTCGACGCGGCCATAGCCAAAGGGCAAGTCGCCACGGTCGATTTGTCGCTGGAAGCGCCGCCGGGCACCTTGCAACGCGCCATGTGCTACACGGCGCGCGGCAGCATCGGCACGATTCTCGGCAAATGGGGCGCATGGCGCCGTTCGAAAGGCTATGTGTCGCATCAGGGCGACGGCGCCGGAGTGCGCGAACTGGACGCCACGCCACCCGGTTCGCTGCTGCTCAAGCAATTCGAGGGCACGCCGTTTCATCACGAAGATACGTTCACCCTGACCATGCCGCTGGCGAATTTCCAGGAGACGAATGCGACGGCGCTGCTGACGCGGCTGCTCGACGGCTTCATGGAAAATCCGCCGCGCGGCGTCACCCGCATGATGGCGGTGCGCAATGTGTTGGTGCGGCCGATGGGTTTGCGCACCTCGTCGCTGGGCTGCCCGGTATCGTCGCTGCTCTCGCCCGACAAGAGCCGCCTGTTCGCGAACCGCTTTCCGGTGCTCGAACAAGGCACGGATGAACACAACACGCGCGCGCAGGTGGTGCTGGGCGCGGACGACAAGCATCTGTCGTTCCGCTCCTGCGTGGCGGCACGCATCGTCAAGGGCGGTCAGGTGGAGTTCAGCCTGGGTTCGCGGGTGCGCTGCAAGAACCTGTTCGGGCGCTTCTATATGTGGGCCATCGACCGGACGCACCGCGCGTATGTGACGCCGACCATGCTGCGCATGGCGGTCGAGCATGCGAAGGTATCGGTGGCGGCAGATAGCATGGACGGCGCAGCGGTGATCTTTCCCCAGTAAACGCCACGGTCGGCTGGCGCAGGCGAGCGGAAACAGGGTCGCGCCGCCGCCCTGCGCGGCCAGTTGGCGGTCATCGTCCGGGGTAGGCTTGAAAAATCAGCGTTTCTTGGGCTGCGCGTGCACGATGATATCGACATGGTTATCGTAAGAAAACCCCTTGATCGTATCTTGTAAATGAACGTGACCAAATTGATTGGCCTCCATGTCATGTGCTGCACCGATAAGAAATATCGCGATGCGCCTGAGCGTATCCGGGTTCGCAAGAATCGTTATCTCATCGAGTTGCTTACTCTTTTTGCTGCCGGTTGCGGTTCCTGCAACCCTAAAACTACGCATCGTTTTCATCATTTAAAACCCCGTGTTTTTAAGAATTCGTTCTCTGCACGGGTCACGTCTTCAATTCCCCTCGATAGCCGTGGCTCTGTTTACCGTCCGCGTCACTACAAGGCGGCCAAGGCCTGCTGCACCCAGCCGTACGACAGGCGCTCCTGCTCCATCCGGATACGCTCTCCGAACACATCGTCGCGCAGGGCCTCGAACAGTGCGAGCTCGTCGCGCGCCAACCTTGTCGGTTGCCCGGTGAAGCGCTTGTCGGCGTCCTCCTCTCCCCACAGCGCACGGTGCGCCATCAAGCCCGCACTGTCCATCAGGATCGAGCGCGCGCGCGGGACGCCGGCGCGCAGGCGGTCCAGGATGGCAAAGCCGTGGGTGTCGATATCGCCCCAGTAAAACACCTCGCGCGTGGCCAGCCAGCCCACGCCGGCCAGCCGCTCGACGCCGTAGCCGCCGCCGAAAATTACCATCGCATCCGGCATCTGCGGAAACGCCAGGCCGTTAATTTCGTTCTCTGTGATGAAGACGCGCCGCACCCGCGTTTGCAGCGCCACGAACTGCGCCAGCGGCACCGCCAGGTCCGACAAGCCGCCAATGGCATGCGCCGGATCGAGCACCCGAAAGCGCAGCAGCGCCGGTTTGCTCAATAATCCGTAACGCGCTTCGAACTGGCGCGCGCCAAACGCGTTCGCATCAATGGCATCGGGCGGCAGCACCAGATCGAGCAGTTCGGCCAGCATGGCTTTGCGCGTTTCGATGAATTTGCTGTCAACCCCGGCGATGTCGAGCTGGCGCAGGTACAGGCCGGGGCGCGGATGGGCGACGAACCATTCAAGGATCGCCAGGATGCGCTCCCACGCCTCGCTTTGCTCCATCACGGCCAGCGCGCGCCGCGCCAGCCAGCCGGCCAGTTGCGGAAAGAGCTTGATGGCGGCGGCGACAATCTGGTCGAAGCGGCGCGCATCAAGCTGGCGCCCGATCAGGCGCAGGGCGTCCGCATCGCTATCGAACACCACGCTGTCGGGAATGCGGTTACGCCCGAGCTGGCGGTGATTGATCTCGCGCCAGACGATCCGGTAGCCGTAGCCGCGCGCGGTTGTGCTGCCGGCGTCGAGTTCCCTGATCCATGCGCGTACCTCCTCGAAACGCTCGCCGGTTTGCGCCACGGTCGGCTGGCGCAGGCGCAGTTCAAGCGGGAACAGGGCCTCGCCGCTGACGCGCGCGGCCAGCAGGCGGCCATCGTCCCACAGCCGCTGGACCTGGGCGCGGATCGTCGCTGCGCTCGACCAGGCTGGCGCGGGGCTCATGCGGCACGCGCGCTGCGCTCAGCCTGGTACTGTTCGATCGTCAGGTAGCGCAGCTTCGACTGCCGTCCTTCTTCGCTGTGCACGAAGCCCAAACCCGAGACGTACGGTTCGATGATGTGAATCTTTTGCAGCGGCGTGACAATCAGCAGTTGCAGGTTCATGCGCTTGAACAGTTCCAGCCCGTAGCGCGCCGATTCGTCGGAGCCGCGCCCGAAAGCTTCATCGATGACCACGAAGCGGAAGGAGCGCGAGCGCACCACGCCCCACTCCAGGCCGAACTGGTAGGCCAGGCTGGCCGCCAGTACGGTGTAGGCCAGCTTTTCCTTCTGGCCGCCCGACTTGCCGCCGGCGTCGGTGTAGTGTTCGTGTTCGCGGCCGTCCTCGCGCCAGCGCTCGGACGCCGAGAACACGAACCAGTTGCGCACGTCGGTGACCTTGCGCGTCCAGCGCTTGTCCATCTCGGCCGTGCCTTCGCGACCGCGAAAGCGCTCGATGATACGTTTGACCTGCAAGAACTTCGCTTCCGAATACTCTTCGTCGGCCGATCCGGTCAGCGCGCCTTCGGTACAGCTGCGCAGGTCTTGCTGGAAGTCGCGCAGGTCGGCGTCGAGATTGCTCTCCGCTTCGAGCGCGATATAGCGGTTCGGGTTGTAGTCGATCTGGTGCAGCGAGGCGTTGATGGTGTCGATGCGCTCGCGGATGGTTTCGCGCTCGCGCTTGAGCTGCGACTGGAAGCCGGCGATCTCGCGGATGGTGTTTTCGTTGAGCAGTTCCTTGAAGCGCCCGGCGAAGCGCGGCAGGTCGTCGGCCTGCAAGACCGCCAGCATCTTGCGAAATTCGGCGGCGGCGTCGATGCTCACATCGACCTCGCGCGCGTCCAGCGGCCAGGCCTTGGTGTAGCTTTCCATGGCGCGGATGATTGCGTCGCGCAGGTTGCCGATTTTCTTCTGCTCCGCGTCGATCCGGTTTTGCAGTTCGTGGCGCATTTCCTTTTCGCGGTTCTCGCACGATTCGACCGTGAGCGTATGCTCGCCCAGCACCTCGGTGCGCAAGGCGTCGAGCACGGGAAAATACTGCTCGCGCGCTTGCTCCGGCGTTGCATCGAGCAAGGTGGCGCAGTCGTCCAGGGCGGCCCCGGCCACTTCCAGCTTTTCGACCGTCCGTGCGTGCTCAATGGTGGCGTTGTTGAACTGCTCTTGCGTCGTTACCTGCGCCTCGGTCAGCTCGGCGAATTGCTGCTCCAGGGTGCGCAGCAGGTCGGACGACGCGGCCAGTGCCTCCCGCTCGCGTTCGAGCGCGTCGATGGTGGACAGGAGCGGCTTCCAATCGAGTTCACTGAAATTGACGTAGGTCGCCAGTTGGTTCCAGTTGCCCAGCAAGGCGTTCTGGCGATCGACCTCGCCTTTCACCGACGCGATTTTCGCGGCATGCGCCTGTATGCGGGTGGACAGGTCGCGTTCCTGCTTGGCCAGCGCGGCGATCTTGCCTTCGTTCGACCATCCCAGCACATAGCGCGAGCGGTCGTCGATGCGGTGACGGTCATCTTTTTCGTGGCGCTCGCCGCCGGCCTTGACCTGGCCGTTACGGGTGACGGCGCGCTTCTCGCGGCGGAACTGGTCGAGCGTGTCGCAGCAGGCATGGTCGTAGCGGCGCGCCAGTTCGGCGTCGATCCAGCCGTAGAAGGGCGAGTCGGGCTTGATCGCCAACTTGCGCGCCAGCGCATCCGGGTGCAGGCCGTGGTGGTCGGCCGTGACGTTGGCGCGCACGCGGAAATACACCAGCCGGTTACCCAGGTTGGTCGCGTCGACCCAGTCCGCCACCGCCCGGTAATGCGCTTCCGGCACCAGCAGCGACAGGCCGAAGCTGTGCAGCATGCGCTCGGCCGCGCCTTCCCATGCGCGTTCTTCGTCCCGCACCTGGATCAATTCTCCGATGAAGGGCAAGGCATCCGGTGCGAT
The DNA here is from genome assembly GCF_011682155.1 of Massilia sp. CCM 8734. Classification (NCBI taxonomy): domain Bacteria; kingdom Pseudomonadati; phylum Pseudomonadota; class Betaproteobacteria; order Burkholderiales; family Oxalobacteraceae; genus Massilia; species Massilia sp. CCM 8734. Next base: position 4,784 of record NZ_WHJI01000062.1, on the reverse strand, counting down.
GCGCAGTGCGTCGCACAGCGCGGCGCGCAGGGCCAGCATCTGGCTGGTGATGTTGGAGCGGCGCTGGCGCAGCGATTCGAGTTCGGTGGTGATGGCGCCGTGCTGGTCGCGCAGTTCGTGCAGGCTCACGCCCGCCATCATCAACGTGTTTTGCGCGTCGTCGCGGCGCGCGATGCAGCCGGCCTTGCCGTCATCGATGGCGCGCCGGTTGGCGTCGAACACGCCCGCATCGGCCGCGCCGGGCAGGCCCACGGCCCCAGCGAGCGCGTTGTACACGTCAGAACGGCGCGTGCGTTCGTCGCGCATGGCTTGCAAGCGCTTGATCTCGCCCTTGATTTGCTCGATGCGGTTGCCGCCGTTGGCCGCGATGGCCTGCGCGATGTCGTCGCGCCGCAGCATCTGGTTGCGCTGTTCTTCCTTCAGGCGCTCGAGCCGCCCGGCCAGTTTGTCGCGCTCCGACTGCAGCAAAGCGATGCGTTTCTCGAGCAGCTCGCCTTTGAGATGGGCGAACCACGGGCGCAGCGCTTCGCGGCAACCGCGCAGCTGGCTGGCTTGTTCTTGCAGCACCTCGTGGCGGGTACAGTCGTCCACCAGGGGCGTGAGCTGGTCGATCTGCAGCTTGGCCTTGAGCACCGCTTCGTGCGCGCGATTGAGGTCGTCGAAGTGGGCGATCAGGGCGCTGATGCGCGCCTCCACCGGAAAAGCTTCAAGCATGTGGTCGCGCACGAAGTCGGTCAGGTTGCCGACCGATTTCATCGACACCGTCTGGTGGAACAGGTCCATCGCCTGTTCGCTGGCGATGCCGAAGCGGCGCCGGAAGTCGGCGCCGTAAGGCGGAAAGCTCTCGTGCAGGGTGACGCCGGCCAGCGCGCGCAGGCGCTTGCGCAGTTGCGCGATATCGGTGCCGAAGCCGGCGAAGTGCTCGGCCACCGACAGCGCGCCGTCGGCGACGACATAAAAGCGTTCGGGCTGGCCGTGCGGATTCTTGAACCAGAATACCTGCGCCAGGGTGACGGTCTGGTCGAAGCCTTCGTTGTGAAACACGCCGAGGATCACCGAGTAGCTGTTGTGATCGCGCAGGGCGACGGCGCGCGCGGCCAGGCCGCTGTCGCCGCGTTCGGACTTGTAGTTGCCCATGACGTAGGTGCGCAGGCTGCGTTCGCGCGCGTCGGCGCCGGCCGCCTTGTTGTAGGCGATCTTCTGGGCCGGCACCAGCAAGGTGGTGATGGCGTCGACCAGGGTCGACTTGCCGGAGCCGATATCGCCGGTCAGCAGCATGTTGTCGCCGCCCGGGTGCAGGCGCCAGACGCGTTCGTGGAAGGTGCCCCAGTTGAACACCTCGAAGTGGCGCAGCCGGAAGCCCGCGCGCTCGAGCGCCGGGTCGCCGCCATCGGTTGCGGGAATATCGACCACGGGCGCCTGGGTCATGCTTCCTCCTCGCCGCTGGCGGCGTGGGCGGCGTAAGCGGCTAGGCGCTGTTCGAAATCGGCCAACCATTGAGCGTCCACAAACGCCTTGAGGATGCGGCGCACTTCGAACTGGTTTTCCTGGCCGCGCAGGCGGTGCAAAAAGCCCAGCTCGACAACCTTGTTCAGGTGCGCGTCCATGCGGTCGAGCAGGCGCGCTTCGTTGCCTGTCTGCGGCAAAAACAGGCGCACTTGTTCGGCGATCTGGTCACGGTCGATGACGAGGCGCGTTTCGCCGCCGGTGGCGTCGAATTCGGCCAGTTTCTTGCGCAGCAGGGCCAGGATCAGGCTGACCGGGTAGCTGAGCTGGCGCCGCTGGACCAGGCGCGGCAGTTCCGGTTCGCCCGCCACCAAGGGGCGCTGGCGCAGGTAGGCGTAGCCTTCGGCGTCATCGAGAATGAGTTCGAGGCCGATGGTAGCGGTGTAGTCGCGCACGCGCGCCTGCAGCTCCATCAGCGCCTGCCACAGGGCGCTGTCGGTGTCGCGGTACAGCACCGCCTGGAACAGCGCGACCAGCAGCTGGCCGAGGCGGTTTTGGTCGTTGGGAGTGGTCGGTTCAGGGGTCATGCCGCGTAAATGATAAGGGGGAGCGTGGCCTGGCGCCGGCGCCCGGTGTCGTCAAGCCAGTCGACGGTTTCAGACTGATTGTCGTCGATGGCGGCGTGCATGTCCTGGGTGGCCAGCTTGAGATAGGTGGCCAGTTCGGCCAAGCCCTGTTCGATCGGATACTCGCGCGCCAGGGCGCCGAGCGAGACTTGCTGGCGCGTCTGCAGCGCGCGCCGGATGTTCGACATCAGGCGCAACTGGTCCACGTAGATTTGCTCGAACAGCGCGTCGGTCGCGATTTCGACGCCGTCGTCGCTGACGATCTGCTGCGTGATCTTCGGCTTGAACGGCGGATTGTACAAGGTGCGGTCCATCGACATGGCCAGCGAGGGCGCCGCTTCGTCGATTTCCATGAAGGCGCGTTCGTCGACCTGGCCGCGCAGGGCCAGGGCTTTCTGTTCGATGTCACGGATCAGCTGCATGATGCGGCGGTTTTCCAGCCATGCCTGGTCGTCCAGATAGCGCCGCAGCTGTTCCGACAGGCGCGCAACGGTGCGCTGGGTGACTTCGCCGGCTTCGAGCCAGTCGTAGTGGATGCGCTGCAAGCGAGCGTCCGGATGCAGCTCGCGTACCGGTCCGAGCTTGAGCACCGCGTCGAGCAGGCTGGTAAGTTCGTCCTGGCGCGAAGGGGACATCAACAGGTCCCAGAAGGCGCGGAAGCTGCGCCCTTCGTCGGTATCGGCGATCAGGTCGCGCTGGCCGAAGATCGCTTGCAGCAGTTCACCCTTGCTGCCGTCCCAGGTGGCGATGTGTTCGCGCACCTGGCGGTCGAGCGTGCGAAAGTTGGTGTCGACCGCGCGGAAGTCCGACAGCAGGTCGCGCGCGGTGGCGGCCATTTGCAGGAAGCGCTCGCGTACCTGGGTCGGGTCCATCAACGCGAATTTGCCGGCGCTGATGTCGGCGATTTCGACATCGATGTCGGCCTTGCGGCGTTTCAGTTCGGCGATGCGGGCGCGCGGATCGAGTTCGCTGCCGTCGACAATCTGGTGTAGCAGGTCGAATACCGTCATCAGGCGCGACTCGGTGCCGATAAAGTCGCGCTGGCCGAGGTTCTGGAGCCATTCGAGCGCCTGCTCGGTGGCCGAGGCGAGGTCGTAGTGCGCTTCGTCGTCGCCGGGCGGGTAGTATTTGCGCAGCCAGCCACGTTCGTCGGAGGCCCAATCGTCGAGGTAGGCCGTGGCGGCTTTGGGGAACAGGATCTCGCCGGCGCTTTGGTGCAGATGGTACAGGTGGTCGTCCAGCTGCGACGCCAGTTGCTGACGGCCGATAGTGCGCTGGTTGGGTGCGACGAAACTCGTGTGCAGGAAGCTCGCGATCATCGCGGCGTTGTCGGCGCCGAGCAGGCGCCATGCGGGATGCGTGCGCCGCTGCGTTACGAGTTGCTGGTAGTCCATCACTATGGGAATTGGTTCGGCATGAGCGATACTTTATCATTAAAGATTGCGCTGCCGGTGCTAATCGCTCTTCGGCTCCACGGTCAGGACAATCGCCATCGCCCAGGTGGCGTCACTCAATGGCCACCGGAGCAGCTTGGCCTGATCCCCCACCATCTGCGACTCCCACAGGGCGTACAGCTTACGCTCGTAACCGGGAAAACGCACGCTCTGGCAGGCCAGCGGTCCGCCATCGAGGTTGAGCGCAACCTTCAGGTCGAGCGGCGACTCTTTCAGAAATTGCGCCAGGCGGGCCAGCGAAAAGAAGGCGTCCTTGGTGGTACCGATGATGATCCGCCCCTGCCGGTCTTGCGCCACGAAACTGCGGTTGGCCAGCCAGCGGCTGTCGGCTTTCACGTGGGTCTGTCCATCCTCGCCGATCAGGAGGGGATAGGACACCATGGCGTTGCTGGCCCCAGCGAGCGCCTCCTGCCATTTGCCGTCGCGCAGATCGCGCACGCCTGCGCCATGTTCGTCGGCGACGAAGGCACCGGCGCGGGCATTGTAGCGGCTCGGCCCCATCACCGTTCCCTCGCTGATGAAGGGCGTGTCGGGCAAGCCTTTGAGGCCGAAGAAGCTGCCGTTGACGATCAGGCGCGCTTGCGGCACTGCATGCTCCCATTCATCGATGCCCTTGTCGCCGGCCGGTGCATTGCGCACGACAAAGCGATACTGCGCGGGATCGATACGCGCCAGCAGGATGCTGTCGACCTCACGGCCATCAACCATAACCGGCAACTCGGTCACCTCGAATCCTTTTTCGCGTTCCTGCCAGGTCATCGGCCCGGACGTTGCCTTTGGCGCCGGCACAGTGAGCGCAATGCGCATCGCGGGCGACAGGCGGGGATCGTCCGGCGTGACATTGACCCAGTAGGTGCCACCGCGGCGCCACAGCACGTTGAAACCGTAGGCCCCGTTGCGCTCCCATATCCAGCAGCAAACGCCCGCGGCAGCGAGCAGCAACAGCGCCAGGCAGGCCATGAGGCGGCGATGTTTCAGGATCGATCGTATTTTCACTTTTTGCCTTATTCCAAAAATCGGCAACATTGCCAGTGGAACCAAGATAGCCTGGCAGTGTGCAGTGCGAATGAAGGCTGTGTGAAGTGGAGTAAATGACGAAAACGCGGACGAAAAAAAAACCCGGTTTGCACCAGCGCGATCTTGAACGCGCTTGGGCTTACCGGGGTCTTTCTCTTATAACTAGCCTGACGATGACCTACTTTCACACTGGTTGCAGCACTATCATCGGCGTAAAATCGTTTCACGGTCCTGTTCGGGA
>NZ_WHJI01000061.1:0-34979 GCF_011682155.1 Massilia sp. CCM 8734 | reverse complement strand
AACCGGGGTCAGACCCCGGTTTTGCAAGTTTGGGGTCTGACCCCGGTTTCGCAACAAGCCCGGTTGCAAGTTTTGCAAGTTTGGAAAAAGACTGGGGGTCTGACCTCAATTAAGAAAGTTTCTTAATTGAGGTCGGACCCCGGTTGGCGCGGGTTTGCGTTTTCCAGCGCTGCGCAGCGTTTTGCAGGCGCTGTTAGAATCACCATCTTTCGGGCATGGCCCATCATTTACTTTCAAGGAATACATATGATCAAAGTTGGCATCGTCGGCGGTACGGGTTACACGGGCGTGGAATTGCTGCGACTGCTGTCGGTCCACCCTGATGTGGAGCTGACCGCGATTACGTCGCGTAAGGAAGATGGCTTGCCCGTCGCCGATATGTTTCCTTCGCTCCGCGGCAAGGTGGACCTGGCGTTCTCCGCCCCCGACAAGGTCGACCTGACCAAGTGCGATGTGGTCTTTTTCGCCACTCCGCACGGCGTCGCCATGGCCCAGGCCCCAGCCCTGCTGGCCGCCGGCGTCAAGGTGATCGACCTGGCCGCCGACTTCCGCCTGAAAAACCAGGAAACCTTCGAGCAGTGGTACAAAATCCCGCATACCTGCCCGGAATTGCTGGAAGAGGCCGTTTACGGCTTGCCGGAATTGAACCGCGAAGCCGTCAAGAATGCGCGCCTGATCGCCAATCCGGGTTGTTATCCGACCACGATGCAGCTGGGCTTCGTGCCGCTGCTCAAGGCCAAGCTGATCGACGCCAGCGCCCTGATCGCGGACGCCAAGTCGGGCGTGTCCGGCGCCGGCCGCAAGGCGGAAATCAGCACCCTGTTCTCGGAGTCGAGCGATAATTTCAAGGCCTACGGCGTGTCCGGCCATCGCCACACGCCGGAAACCGTGGCCCAGTTGCAGCGTTTTACCGGCCTGCCGGTCAACCTGATCTTCACGCCGCACCTGGTGCCGATGATCCGCGGCATGCATTCGACCCTGTACGCGCGCCTGACCACCGATATCAGCAACGAAGCCTTGCAGGAATTGTTCGAAAGCACCTACAAGGACGCGGCCTTCGTCGATGTCATGCCGTTCGGCTCGCATCCGGAAACCCGCTCGACGCGCGGTTCGAACATGCTGCGCCTGGCGCTGCATCGTCCAAACAACGGCAATACCGTGGTCATCCTGGTGGTCCAGGATAACCTGGTCAAGGGCGCCTCCGGACAGGCGGTCCAGTGCATGAACCTGATGTTCGGCCTGGAAGAAACCCTAGGCCTGCAACAGGTCGCGCTGCTGCCGTAAGGCAGTACAAGAGCGGGAAGCCCAGCCGCTTCCCGCTGCCGCAATATTAAATCTTAATTAAGCTTTCCATTTGGCTAAGTAGTCTTTATGATGGGTCGTATTTACCCCACCATAAAAAGACTCTCATGCGATTCGTCCGCTCCCTGTTGTCCGCTTTCGTGCTCGGCATCTTCGCCGCGCCCTCGCTTGCTGCCCCCTCCTACACGGTCACGACGCTCAATACCGGCCAGTACGATCAATGGCGCCTGGTCGACAACGCCGGCACCCTGTACGGTTCTTCAAACTGGCGTACGGCATTTCATGCCAATGGCAGCACCACGGTGGTGCATGTCAGCACGAGTCCGTTTCCCACCGGCGCGATCACGGCCATCAGCAATGCCGGCCATATGGCCAGCTACGAATACTGGACAACCATTGGCGACGACGTCTATGCCCATGGCTACCTGACGGTCAACGGCGCCACCACGCTCCTCCCTGCGTTCGGCCATGGCGGCGTCGGCGTGGACACGTTCACCCATGGCGTCAACAATGCCGGCACGGTGGTGGGCAGTTCACGCACCAATCTGCGCCTGCCGGGAGGCGATCCGCATTATCCGCGCTTCGCCAGCCATGCTTATGCATACAGCGACAATAATATGAAGGACCTGGGCACGCTGGGAGGCATCCACAGCAGCGCCTTTGGCATCAATGCCGCCGGGACCATCGTCGGCGGCGCCGACAATGCCGCGTCGGCAAAGCGGGCCTTTATCTATGAGAACGGCAGGATGACCGACCTGGGCGCATTCGCCGGCGGTACCAGCCTGGCAACCGGGATCAATGATGCCGGCCTGATTATCGGCCAGTCGGCGCACCGTGCCGGCAGCGACGTTCAGTCCGCTTTTCTGTACGCAAACGGCGTGATGAGCGACCTGGGCTGGTCGCCGCAGCGCGCTTCCAGCGCCGTCGATATCAATGAGGCCGGCCAGATCATCGGCTATGGTACCGATGCCAACGGCTTGGAGCGCGGCTTCATTTACCAGAACGGCCAACTGCTCCAACTCGATACCGCCGTCGATCCGCTCGACAACTGGATCATCAAGACCACCTACAGCATCAACGACAATGGCCTGATCCTGGCAGATGCCTGCAAGCTGGACGTGTGCGGCACGGTTCTGCTGAGCCCGGTTCCGGAGCCGGAAACCTATGCCATGATGCTGGCCGGACTCGGTTTGCTCGGGTTTTGCGCGCGCCGTCGCGCCAGCGCCGCACGCGCGGCCTGAGCCGCGCAGCGTGCAGGCGCCCGCCGGCTGCCGTAGAGCCAGCCGGCGGTCGGGGAGGCGCCTTGTGGGCGACAGCTCCTGTGTCCGTCCACGCCTGTGGCATCAAAAATTTCAATTTCAATCAATATTTATCTTAAGTTATCTTGCCATCTATGGTGGATGGTATCCATCCCGCACAGAAAGTCGCTCATGACATGTGGCCGCTCCCTGCTGTCCGCCCTGCTGTCCGCCCTGCTGTTGGGCATCTTCGCCGCTCCCGCGTTCGCGGCAGCCCGTCCTACTTGGTCAAGGCGGTCAATACCGGCGGCCAGTACGATTCCTGGCGCCTGATCGACAATGCCGGCACCTTGTATGGACAGGCCATGGGGCGTGCGGCCTATCATTCCGGAGGGACGACGCATGTGTTGGACATACCCACCATGCACGAGTATCCCAATGCCAGGGTCAGCGCCATCAGCAATGCCGGCCACATGGCGACGACCGAGATGTGGGATGTGTACATGCCGGACAGGCTGCTAGGCCTATGTGACCGTGAATGGGGCGAGCACGCATGTTAAGGAGCTCAGTGACGGATCCGGGCTGCCGACCGCCTGGGCCAACGGCGTCAACAACGCCGGCACGGTGGTGGGCAGTTCCAAGACCGATGTGCGCGTTCCTGGGGGCGACCCGTACATTCCGCGTTTCGCGTCGCACGCCTTTGCGTACAGCAACGGCGTCACAAAAGACCTGGGTACCTTTGGCGGGGGGGGGGGCACAGCGGCGCGACCGCGATCAACAACGCCGGGACCATCGTCGGCTATGCCCACAATCCGTCATGGCGCGAGCGCGCTTTCATTTACCAGAACGGCCAGATGACCGATCTCGGCGCGTTCGAAGGCGGCTCCAGCGTGGCGAACGACATCAATGACAGCGGCCAGATCATTGGCCAGTCCGCCCATACCTGGGACACGAGTGTGCAGTCGGCCTTTTTGTACGTGGATGGCGTCATGACCGACCTGGGCTGGTCGGCGGGCAAGTCGTCCCAGGCGGCCGATATCAACAACCTGGGCCAGGTGATCGGCTACGGCGCCGACGCCAAAGGCCTGCAACATGGCTTCATCTACCAGAACGGCCAGTTGCTGCAGCTCGATGCGGCGCTCGATCCGCTCGCCGGCTGGAGCATCCGATCCACCTACAGCATCAACGACCATGGCAAGATCCTGGCCGATGCGTGCGGGCTCGGCGTGTGCGGCGCGGTTCTGCTGAGCCCGGTTCCGGAGCCGGAAACCTACGCCATGATGCTGGCCGGCCTCGGTTTGCTCGGGGTTTGCGCACGCCGCCGCGCCCGGCGCAAGGCTGCAGCCTGACTGCAGCTTGAAATCGGGCCGAATGGCCGCATTATAGGTACACTGGCAGCACCGCCCAGGCCCGCGCCGGGGTGTTGCATTTCACGGTCGCCGGCACTGGCCGATGAGCGTGACTTGTCCCAACAGTCTATAATGACTCATATCCGTTCCCCCGTAGGAGTTCCAAATGAATGCAGTTGCTGAAATGCCAGAAGTGATGCCGGCCCCGATCGTGTTTACCGATAGCGCCGCGCAAAAGGTTGCACAGCTGATCGAGGAAGAGGGCAATCCCGACCTCAAGTTGCGCGTCTTCGTGCAGGGCGGCGGCTGCTCGGGTTTCCAGTACGGCTTCACCTTCGACGAAATCGTCAACGAAGATGACACCACCATGGTCAAGAACGGCGTGAAACTGCTGATCGATTCGATGAGCTACCAGTATCTGGTCGGCGCCGAAATCGACTACAAGGATGACCTCGAAGGCGCCCAGTTCGTCATCAAGAATCCCAGCGCCACCTCGACTTGCGGTTGCGGTTCGTCGTTCTCGGCATAAACACAGTGTGAAGCGCGTCGGCGCAGGCAGCCCTCGCGGCCGCCTGCCGGCTTACGCAGGATACAGGGCGCCCAGGATCCTGGGTCCCTTCGCACCCGTCACCTGGGGCAGATTGCCCGTTTCGCGCCTTGTGAAGCGGTAGCCCAGCCACGCGAACGCCAGCGCTTCGACGTGATTCGGGGCCACGCCCAGGGCGTCGGTTGTTGTCACTTTGGTCTTGCCGCCCAGCGCTTGCGCCAGTGCGCGCAGCAGCGCGCCGTTGTACGCTCCCCCGCCGCACACATATACCGCTTCGACCTCGCTGGCCTGCTGATGGATGGCGCGCGCGATCGCGGTCGCTGTCAGCGCGGTCAGGCTCGCCTGCACGTCTTCAGGCGGCATGGCCGGCGCCTGCGCCAGTCGCTGCCCCAGCCAGTCGGCGTGGAACAGGTCGCGCCCGGTGCTTTTTGGCGCCGCCAGGCGGAAGTACGGTTCGTCGAGCAAGATGCCGAGCAAGGTCGGATCGACTTGCCCGCTGGCCGCCCAGGCGCCGTCGGCGTCGTAGGCCTTGCCCTGGTGCAGGCCGATCCAGTGATCCATCAACACATTGCCGGGACCGGTATCGAAGCCGCTGACCGTGCCGTCGGCATGCAGCACGCTGATATTGGCGATGCCGCCGATATTGACCACCACGCGCGCCTGGCCAGCCTGGCCGAAGCAGGCCTGGTGAAAGGCCGGCACCAGCGGCGCGCCCTGGCCGCCGGCGGCCACGTCGCGCGTGCGGAAGTCGGCGATGACGTCGATCCCGGTCAGTTCGGCCAAGAGGGCGGGGTGGTTGATCTGGCGCGTGTAGCCGAGCTCGGGCCGGTGGCGCACCGTTTGCCCGTGCGCGGCCAGCGCCCGCACCGGGCCGGGGGCGGCCGGCAGCAGGGCCGCCACGCATTCGGCGTAGCAGCCGGCCAGGTGGGCGGCGGCCAGCGCTTCGCGCGCGATTTCATTGTCGCCACTGCTTTGCAGGGCCATCAGGTCGGCGCGCAGGGCGTCCGGGAAGGGCACGAAGGCCGCTTCCAGGGTGCGCATGGCGCCGCCGCCAAAATCGACCAGCACGCCATCGACGCCATCCATGCTGGTGCCGGACATCATGCCGATGTAGAGGGTCGAATGCAGGGTCGAATCCGTGCTCATAAGTAGTCCAATCGAAAAACGCGGGCGAAAAAAAGGGCAGGAGCCGGGATCGATGATCCGGGTCCTGCCCTCGCATGGTACGCGCTGAAGCGTTAGCGCGCCATGGTCGATGCCGTGGTCGGACGCAGCAGGGCGAAGCGGTGCGACATGTCGCCTGCGGCGATCTGGAAGCGTGCGCGTTCGGCCGGCGTCATTGGCGCTTGCGCCAACACCTTGATCGACATCGGATCGACGGCTTCGTTGTTGACGCGGAATTCGTAGTGCAGGTGGGCGCCGGTCGACCAGCCGGTCGAGCCGACATAGCCGATCACGTCACCCTGGCTGACCTTGCTGCCCTTGCGGATGCCTGGCGCGAAACGGCTCATGTGGGCGTAGGCGGTGGTGTAGTTGGCCCAGTGCTTGATGCTGACCAGGTTGCCGTAGCCGCCCTGCACGCCGGCGAAGTCGATCACGCCGTCGCCGGAAGCGCGGATCGGGGTGCCGTTGGCGGCCGCGAAATCGACGCCCTTGTGGGCTTTCCAGGTGCCGGCAATCGGATGCGTGCGCATCGAAAAACCGGAAGAAATACGGGAAAATTCGAGGGGGGACTTGAGGAAGGCTTTTTTGAGGGCTTTGCCGTCGAAGGTGTAGTAGCCGCCCTGCTTGCTGATCGGGTCTTCGTACCAGACGGACTGGTAAGTCACGCCGCGGTTGACGAATTCGCCCGCCAGAATGCGGCCGGCGCGCACCATTTCGCCGTCTTGCCAAAACGTTTCGTAGACCACGTTAAAGCGGTCGCCGCGTTTCAGGTCGGAACGGAAGTCGATACTGGTGGAGAACATTTCGACGATCTGGGCGACGATCACGTCGGGCAGTTTGCCGCCGTCGGTGGTGGCGTCGGTCGCCGAGTAGAGCGAGTTGTTGATTTCGCGGGCGCGCATTTCAACCCGGCGTTCGAGCTTGGCCGGGGCTTCCTCGGCGCTGAACTTGTCGCCGGTGCGGGTGATCGAAATCTGTTTGACCGGGTTGTCGCTGCCGTCGACGACGCTGGCGCGCAGCCATTGCAGTTCGCCGTTTTCATCCGTTTGCGCCTGGACCCGCTTGCCGGTCTTGAGTTGCATCACGGCTTTGGCGACTTTATCGGACTTGATGAAGTTGACGGCGGCGGCATCGTCCACGCCGAGGCGGGTGAGCAGGGCGGCGAGCGTATCGCCCGGACGCACCTTCTCTTCGTGGATGAATTGCTGGTCCTCTTTCTGCAGCGCAGCGATCTGGTCGGCCAGGTTCGGCAGTTCCAGATTTTGTGCGATCGATTTGACCGGCAGGTCGGACGCATCAGGGGCCAGGGGCGCTACGCCCGCGGCACCAAATGCGCACACTGCAAGAAAGACCGCGCCAGCGCCGATGATGCGCGACTTTCGCGTTGTTCCTAGCAGGCCGGTCAAGCGCTTGCCTGTGAATTTGTTTGTAGGGTTCATGCAATCAGTTAAAATTTGCCGCTTGAACATTCGCGTTGAGCACTGAACTATTTCTTGTTATTGTTTTGTTTAGTTTTCATTGGGCAAGATTAATCGGATCGAGCAGTATATCAAACTTTTGAATCTTCCCAACAATTTCGACACTTTGCTACAGATTTATTACAAAGCACCTATGACAACACCTGCCACCTCCAAGCCTGCCGCCCCTGCGCAAGGCTCACCTGTACTGCCGCTGACGGACACCGTGCTGGAAGCGCTGGCCATCACCAAGCGCGGCGTCGACGAGCTGCTGATCGAGAGCGAATTCGCGCAAAAGCTGGCCCGTTCCGAGAAAACCGGCACGCCGCTGCGCATCAAGCTCGGCCTCGACCCGACCGCGCCCGACCTGCACCTGGGCCACACCGTGGTCTTGAACAAGATGCGCCAGTTGCAAGACCTCGGCCACCAGGTCATCTTTTTGATCGGCGACTTCACGTCGATGATCGGCGATCCGTCGGGCCGCAACGTCACGCGCCCGCCGCTCACCAAAGAGCAGATCGAAGAAAACGCGATGACCTACTTCAAGCAGGCCTCGCTGGTGCTGGACCCGTCGCGCACGGAAATTCGCTACAACTCCGAGTGGTGCGACCCGCTCGGCGCGCGCGGCATGATCCAGTTGTCCTCGCGTTACACCGTTGCCCGCATGATGGAACGGGACGACTTCACCAAACGCTTCAAGAGTGGGACACCAATATCGATCCACGAGTTCCTTTATCCTTTGATGCAGGGTTACGATTCTGTCGCTTTAAAGGCCGATCTGGAGCTGGGCGGCACCGACCAGAAGTTCAATTTGCTGGTCGGCCGCGAGCTGCAGAAGGATTACGGCCAGGAACAGCAGTGCATCCTGACCATGCCGCTGCTCGAAGGGCTCGACGGTGTCGACAAGATGTCCAAGTCGAAAAACAACTACATCGGCATCACCGAACCGGCCAACACCATGTTCGCCAAGCTGATGAGCATTTCGGATGTGATGATGTGGCGTTACTTCGAGCTGCTGTCGTTCCGTTCGATCGCCGATATCGCCGCCCTCAAGGCCGAGATCGACGGCGGGCGCAATCCGCGCGATGCTAAAGTGGCTCTGGGGCAAGAAATCGTCACGCGTTTCCACTCGGCCGCAGCCGCTGAAAGCGCGCTGGCCGACTTCGTCAACCGTTCGGCTGGCGGGATTCCCGATGATGCGCCCGAAATGACGGTCGATGGCGCGCCAATGGGCATCGCCCACTTGCTCAAGAAAACGGGTCTGTGCGCGTCCACCGGCGAAGCGATGCGCATGGTCGACCAGGGCGGCGTACGCATCGACAGCGCCGTGGTCAGCGACAAAGCCTTGAAAATCGAAGCCGGCAAATTCGTGCTGCAAGTTGGCCGCCGCAAATTCCTGCGCGTGACCTTCACCGCATGATTGCGCTGCTGCAACGGGTCAGCCACGCCAAGGTGGTGGTCGACGGCGCCGTCATCGGCGCCATCGACGCCGGCCTGTTGGTGCTGCTGTGCGCCGAAAAGGGCGACAGCGAGAAGGAAGCCGACGCCTTGCTGACCAAATTGCTGGGCTACCGCGTGTTTGGCGACGAGGCCGGCAAGATGAACCGCAGCGTGACCGACCTCAACGGTGGCCTGTTGATCGTCCCCCAGTTCACCCTGGCGGCCGACACCAAGTCGGGCACGCGGCCGTCGTTCACCCCGGCCGCCAGCCCGCAGGATGGCTTGCGCCTGTTCGAGCATGTGGTGCGCCAGGCCCGCGCCCGCCACCCAGTGGTCGAAACCGGCCAGTTCGGGGCCGACATGAAAGTGTCGCTGACGAATGATGGACCGGTCACTTTCTGGCTGCAAGTGCACCCAAAATGAAACCAAGCGGGCCGTTTGTGGTCAATATCATCAGTGCAGGAGGTTGCGATGAGACTCTGGAGTGATTCCTTTACCGATGGCGGCCTGATTCCCGCAGAGTGCGCCTTTGCCACGATCGACCCGGACACGCACATCCGCCTGTCCATCAACCGCAACCCGCACCTGGCCTGGGACGACGTGCCCACCGGCACCCAGTCACTGATCCTGTTTTGCTACGATATCGACGCGCCCACGGTCGGCACCAATGTCAATCAAGACGGCGTGGTGGTGGCGGAAGCGTTGCCGCGCGCTGATTTCTATCACTGGACCCTGGTCGATATTCCCGTCGCCATGCGCTCAGTTGCCGAAGGCAAGTTCTCGGAAGGGGTCACGCCGCACGGAAAACCGGGGCCGCTGGTGCCGTTCACCATCAAAAACGGCACCGAGCATCAGTTGCGCCAGGGGGTAAACGATTACACCACGTGGTTTGTGAGCGAGCCGGGCATGGCGGGCGAGTATTACGGTTACGATGGACCTTGTCCGCCGTGGAACGATATGCGCGTGCATACCTATCTATTCTGCATCTACGCGCTCGACATTCCGCGCCTGGCGCTCGAAGGGCGCTTTACTGGCCCCGAGGCGCGCCTGGCCATTCGCGGGCACATCCTCGACGAGGCGCAGATGCTCGGCGTGTATTCGCTCAACCCCGAACTGGCGGCCACCCTGGTTCCTTAGAGAACGCAACTTTTTCAGTCCGGACACGGCGTGTCCGGCTTACCCATGTCCCCGACCACTATCATTCTCATCCGCCACGGCGAAACCGCCTGGAACGCCGAACGCCGCCTCCAGGGCCATATCGACATCGCCCTCAACGACGAGGGCCTGCGCCAGGCCGCCGCCACGGCGGACGCCCTGGCAAGCGAGCGGATCGACCAGGTCGTCTCGAGCGACCTGCAGCGCGCCGCCCTGACCGCCGACGCCGTGGCCCGCACGCGCGCCATTTCGGTGCAGCGTGATCCCTTGCTGCGCGAACGTTGCTTCGGCGGCTTCGAAGGCTTGCTGTACGCCGAGATCGAACAGCGCTTTCCGGTCGAGTTCGCCGCCTGGCAGGCGCGCGAGATCGATGCGCCGATGCCATCCGGCGCCCGCGTGGCCGAAACGTTCCGCCAGTTTTACCAGCGCGCCGTGGCGGCCATCATCAAGTGGGGCGACGCCCATCCCGGCCAGACCCTGGCCCTGGTGGCCCACGGCGGTGTGCTCGAATGCGCCTACCGCGCCGCGCTTGGCCTGTCGCTGGAAACGCCACGCGACTTTCCGGTTCTTAATGCCAGCATCAACCGCTTCCGCGTACTTGACGGCAAGTTGAGCCTGCTCAGTTGGGGCGAGGTCGGACACTTGCAGCCGAAGGTGCTCGACGAGCTCAATTAAGAGCCTATCTCGGTAGGCCGGAGTCGCAGTTGGCGCGCCTGGCAGACGGGGGCGGCGTTGTTCGTCGTTGCATGGCTAGCCATGCGGCCTCCTCGCGCCTTGCCCGCGCCTGCCATGCATCGCCTACGCGCATGTCGCCTACGCGCATGTCGCCTACGCGCATGTCGCCTCCTGCTTCCCCCGGCCTACCGACATAGGCTCTTAGCGCTGTCAAGCCTTCCGATCCGGTTTTTGTGGCCGCGCAGTGCTGTCAAATGAAAAATAGTGCTTATTAATTGAGCAGCACTTCGGGTAAAATAGAGGGTTCCCGCAAACTCAAAGCGTCCCGCCCGTGCAAATTGGTCCTTACTTGCTGCGCAATAATGTTTTCGTTGCTCCCATGGCGGGCGTGACGGATCGTCCTTTCCGACAACTGTGCAAGCAGTTGGGCGCCGGCTATGCGGTGTCCGAAATGGCTGCCTCGAATCCGCGCCTGTGGGCCACCGAAAAAAGTTCGCGCCGCACCGACCACGCGGGCGAAATGGAGCCGAAAGCGGTCCAGATCGCCGGGGCCGACCCGCAAGACCTGGCCGATTGCGCCAAATTCAACGTCGACCGTGGCGCCCAGATCATCGACATCAACATGGGTTGCCCGGTCAAGAAGGTGTGCAACAGTTGGTGCGGTTCGGCCTTGCTGCAGCACGAAGACCTGGTCGAACAGATCTTGTACGCCGTGGTGCGCGCGGTGGACGTGCCGGTCACCCTGAAATTTCGCACCGGCTGGAACCGCGAGAACAAGAACGCCCTGCGCATCGCCCGCATCGCCGAACAGGCCGGCATTCGCATGCTGACCCTGCACGGCCGCACCCGCGCCGACGGCTACAGCGGCGACGCCGAGTACGAGACCATCGCCGCCGTCAAGGCGCAGGTTTCCATTCCGGTGGTGGCCAACGGCGACATCACCACCCCCGAAAAGGCCAGATATGTACTCGCGGTGACCGGGGCGGACGCGGTGATGATCGGGCGCGCGGCCCAGGGCCGGCCGTGGATCTGCCGCGAAATCGACCATTACCTGCGCACCGGCCTGCACCTGCCGGCGCCGGCGGTGGAAGAAGTGCGCGCGCTGATGAACGAACATTTGCAGGCGCATTACGCGTTCTACGGCGAGTTTTTGGGCGTGCGCACGGCGCGCAAGCATATCGGCTGGTATGTACGCGACCTGATCGGCGGGGAAGAATTCCGCCAGCAAATGAACCTGCTCGAATCGACCGAAGCGCAGCTGCGCGCCGTCGATGCGTTTTTTGAAACCCAACACATTCATGGCGAACGGTTACAATACCGGCCCGCGGGCGTTGCTCAAGTAGCATTGGCAGCCTGACACGGCACACAGCCAGCAAGACGACATACCGGAACGACCGCTGCCTGCAGAGCCGCGGCGAAACACTTAATCCGCAGAAAAGCACCAACATAATATGAGCAAAGAAAGTATCCAGGAAGTTGTCCAGAAAAGTCTTGAAGAGTATTTCAACGACCTGGGCGAGCAGCAGGCATCGAACATTTACGACATGGTGGTCCTCACCGTCGAAAAGCCGATCCTCGAAGTTGTCATGACGCGGGCGGAAGGCAACCAGTCGCACGCGGCCCAGATGCTGGGCATCAACCGTAATACCTTGCGGAAGAAATTGCAGGAACACGGATTGCTGTAACTAGTCATTAGCACACACTGAGTGGCCGTGCTATCGAGCGCGAGCCCATCGCGCCCGAGGGGTGCGCCAGTGCAAACACCGAATACTCCACAACCAGGCCACTCACCATGATCAAACAAGCCCTCATTTCCGTTTCCGACAAGACCGGCGTGCTCGACTTTGCACGCGCGTTGTCCGCGCTCGGCGTCGGCATCCTGTCCACCGGCGGCACCGCCAAGTTGCTGGCCGATAACGGCGTGCCTGTCACGGAAGTGGCCGACTACACGGGCTTTCCCGAAATGCTCGATGGCCGGGTCAAGACCCTGCACCCAAAAGTGCACGGCGGCATCCTGGCGCGCCGCGACTTTCCTGAGCACGTCGCCAAGTTGAGCGAGCACGACATTCCAACCATCGACATGGTGGTGGTTAACCTGTATCCGTTCCAGGCCACCGTGGCCAAGGATGATTGCTCGCTGGAAGACGCGATCGAAAACATCGATATCGGCGGCCCGACCATGCTGCGCTCGGCCGCCAAGAACCACAAGGATGTGATCGTCATTTGCGATCCGACCGACTACGCCCAGGTGCTGGCGGAAGTGACGGCCGGCGAAGTGCCTTACGACACCAAGTTCCGCCTGGCCAAAAAAGTGTTCGCTCACACCGCGCAATACGACGGCGCGATCACGAACTACCTGACCAGCCTGGGCGAAGACAAGGCGCACGCTACCCGCGCGGCTTACCCGCAAACCCTGAACATGACGTTTGAAAAAGTGCAGGACATGCGCTACGGCGAAAACCCGCACCAGTCGGCCGCGTTCTACCGCGACCTGGCGCCGGCCGCCGGTTCCCTGTCCGCCTACAAGCAATTGCAGGGCAAGGAACTGTCGTACAACAATATCGCCGACGCCGATGCGGCGTGGGAATGCGTCAAGTCGCTCGGTGGCCTGGGCCAGCCGGCCGGCTGCGTGATCGTCAAGCACGCCAATCCGTGCGGCGTGGCAATCGGCGCCGATGCGCTGGACGCTTACAGCCGCGCCTTGCAGACCGACCCGACCTCGGCTTTTGGGGGCATCATCGCCCTGAACGTTGAGCTCGACGGCAAGACCGCCGAAGCGATCGCCAAGCTGTTCGTCGAAGTGCTGATCGCGCCATCGTTCAGCGCCGAAGCGCGCGCCATCATGGCGGCCAAGCAGAACGTGCGCCTGCTGGAAATTGCGCTCGGTTCGTCCAATAACCCGTTCGACGTCAAGCGCGTCGGCGGCGGCTTGCTGGTGCAGTCGCCGGATGCGAAAAATGTCGGACTGGAAGAACTGCGCGTGGTCACCAAGAAGCAGCCTACCCAGCAGCAATTGCAGGACATGATGTTCGCCTGGCGCGTGGCCAAGTTCGTGAAATCGAACGCCATCGTCTTCTGCGCCAACGGCATGACCCTGGGCGTGGGCGCCGGCCAGATGAGCCGCATCGACTCGGCCCGCATCGCCTCGATCAAGGCCCAGAACGCCGGCCTGACCCTGGCCGGTTCGGCGGTGGCGTCGGATGCCTTCTTCCCGTTCCGCGACGGCCTCGATGTGGTGGTCGACGCGGGTGCGACCTGCGTGATCCATCCGGGCGGCTCGATGCGCGACCAGGAAGTGATCGACGCCGCCGACGAGCGCGGCGTGGTGATGCTGTACACCGGCGCGCGCCATTTCCGTCATTAATTTCGGCGCGGTGCGCAAGTTTGGTACACCGAAGTTTCTCCGGCGGTATACCATTCGTCCATGATTATTCTTGGCATTGACCCGGGCCTGCGCACCACAGGCTTCGGGCTTATCGAAAAGCAGGGCAACAAGCTGCGCTACATCGCCTCCGGCACCATCAAGACGGTATCGGAAGGCGAGCTTCCCGGCCGTCTCAAGATCATCCTCAATGGGATCGCCGAGCTCGTGCGCACCTACCAGCCGCACTGCGCGGCGGTGGAAAAAGTCTTCGTCAACGTCAATCCCCAATCGACCTTGCTGCTCGGGCAAGCGCGCGGCGCCGCCATTACGGCGCTGGTCGGCGCCGACCTGTCGGTGGCCGAGTACACCGCGCTGCAAGTCAAGCAAGCGGTCACCGGGCACGGCAAGGCGGCCAAGGAACAGGTTCAGGAAATGGTGGCCCGTCTGCTGGTGCTGCCGGGCCTGCCCGGAACCGACGCCGCCGATGCGCTCGGGGTGGCCATCTGCCATGCCAACAGCATCGATGCGCTGGCGCTGCTCGGCGCGCTGGCGCCTTCGCTTTCCGGCCTGCGCATGAAGCGCGGCCGTCTCGTTTAACCTCGCTTGAAGGTCTTCCCATGATCGGACGTATTTCCGGAGTTTTGCTCGAAAAAAATCCGCCGCAGTTGCTGATCGATTGCAACGGCGTCGGCTATGAAGTCGATGTGCCGATGAGTACCTATTACGACTTGCCCGCCCTCGGCGCGCAAGTGACCCTGTTCACGCATCAGGCGATCCGCGAAGATGCGCATTTGCTGTTTGGCTTCGGCAATGCGGCCGAGCGCGCCGTGTTCCGCCAGTTGATCAAGATCACCGGCGTGGGGGCGCGCACGGCGCTGTCGATCCTGTCGGGCATGACGGTGAACGACCTGGCCCAGGCCGTGACCTTGCAGGAAGCGGGGCGCCTGGTGAAGGTGCCCGGCATCGGCAAGAAGACGGCGGAACGTTTGCTGCTGGAACTGAAGGGCAAGCTCGGCGCCGATCTCGGTTCGGTCGGCGGCGTGGTGCAGCACGATGCGAAATCTGACATTTTGAATGCGCTGCTGGCCTTGGGGTATTCTGACAAGGAAGCCACTGCCGCGCTGCGCAATATGCCGGCCGGCAGCACCGTCTCGGACGGCATCAAGTTCGCGCTCAAGGCGCTGTCCAAAGGTTAATGCTGTCAACCTAAGCAACGTCATTCCCGCGAAGGCGGGAATCCAAGTTTTAGCCGCGCTAACATCTATCTAAGGTGCATTCATGAGTATCCAGACCGACGATTTCAGCGAGCAGCGCATCATTGCGCCCACGCCCGCGTCGCCCAACGAAGAGGCGATTGAACGCGCGCTGCGGCCCAAGCAGCTCGACGAATACGTCGGCCAGGAGAAAATCCGCGGCCAGCTCGAGATTTTCATTTCGGCGGCGCGCAAGCGGCGCGAAGCGCTCGACCACACCTTGCTGTTCGGGCCACCGGGGCTGGGCAAGACCACGCTGGCGCACATCATTGCGCGTGAAATGGGCGTGAACCTGCGCCAGACCTCCGGCCCGGTGCTCGAGCGCCCGGGCGACCTGGCCGCGATCCTGACCAACCTCGAAGCGAACGACGTGCTGTTCATCGACGAGATTCACCGCCTCTCGCCGGTGGTGGAAGAAATCCTGTATCCGGCGCTGGAAGACTACCAGATCGACATCATGATCGGCGAAGGGCCGGCGGCGCGCTCGGTCAAGCTCGACTTGCAGCCGTTTACGCTGGTCGGCGCGACCACGCGCGCCGGCATGCTGACCAATCCGCTGCGCGACCGCTTCGGCATCGTGGCGCGGCTCGAGTTCTATAACACGGCCGAACTGACGCGCATCGTCACGCGCAGCGCGTCTTTGCTCAACGCGCCGATTGTCGAAGAAGGCGCGCGCGAAATCGCCTTGCGCGCGCGCGGCACGCCGCGTATCGCCAACCGCCTGCTGCGGCGGGTGCGCGATTACGCCGAGGTCAAGGGCACCGGTGAAATCACCAAGCCGATGGCCGACGCCGCGCTGGTCATGCTCGATGTCGACTCGGTGGGTTTTGACGTGATGGACCGCAAACTGCTCGAAGCGGTGCTGTTCAAGTTCGGCGGCGGGCCGGTCGGCATCGGCAACCTGGCGGCGGCTATCGGCGAGGAGAGCGATACCATCGAAGACGTGCTGGAACCGTACCTGATCCAGCAGGGCTATTTGCAGCGCACCCCGCGCGGACGCATCGCCACGCCGCTGGCCTACCAGCACTTCGGCCTGGCCGCCCCGCGCACCAGCCCGACGGGCGACTTGTGGGACAACCTGGCTCCGTAAATCAGCGCCGGTCGCGCCAGTCGGACTGGGGCGGAATGTAGATCAGTTCTTCTTCCTCCCGCTGTTTGCGGCGATCCTTCCACCAGTCCCAGCAGTCTTTGGCGTCGACGCAATCGGACACCGTATCGCAGGCGTTGCAGGCGTCGCCGGGGGAGGGCAGGTCGACCGAGCAGTCGCAAGGCACGCAATCGCCGGCCTGGCCTGGCCGCACCAGCAGCGGGCGCATTGGCGGCGCTGGAGGCGGGCGATAGCGGCGGTAGGCGACGCCGCATTTGCGCAGGCGTCCACCCAGCACCGCCATGCCATCCCACACGCCATAGCGGCGGATGGCGCGCGCGCCGAAGGCCGAGCAGCTGGCGTTGCCCGTGTAGGCGCAGTAGGCGCAGCAAAAACCCTTGTAGGGTGACAGATGACGCTGGTAGAAACCGATCGCCGAGAGTGCGAGTGTTTTCATCATGGTGGGCATGTCGCCAACGCTGGACGCGGCGCCTGTTTTGATTTCAGGAAACAATGTTTTTTGGGAGTATGTCCTTCCGACTCTTCCAGAACAAGCAGGTATTTACGAGGTTTACCTACCGTAAAACAGGAGAGTCATCGCATGCAAACAGCCATTGAAGAGACGCCGGAGGTGCCTCAGCGCCAGATCCGCGCCGTGTATGACGACGCCACCATCCGCGTCTACCAAGCCTATTCGAACGAGGTTGCCGAGGCTGCGCTTGCCAGGGGAACCTTCGTTTCGCCGCCATTCAAGATGGAGCGCATGACCTGGATCAAGCCATCGTTCTTGTGGATGATGTATCGCGCCGGATGGGGTTTCAAGGATGACGGGCAGCGGCGCATCCTGGCGATCGATATCAGCCGGGACGGGTTCGCATGGGCGCTGGAGCACGGCTGCCTGAGCCATGCGGAAGGGGATGCCGAGGGTCCGGTCGAGCTCAACAAGGATCGGTATCCGGTGCGCATTCAGTGGGACCCGGAGCGCGACATGCATCTGCACAAGCTGGGATACCGCTCGATCCAGATCGGGCTGAGCAAGGAGGCGGTGAGCTTGTACGTTACGCAGTGGGTGCGCGTCATCACCGACGTGACACCGCTGGCGCACGAGATTCATGCGCTGGTGCAGGCGGGGCGGCTGGACGAGGCGCGCGCCAGGCTGCCGGTGGAGCGGGTATATCGATAGGCGGGGCGGTCTCGCTGCGCCGGGCTCGCGCAAACAGGGAAGGACGATGGCTTGGATATCTTGAAGTTGGCCGTACTCTTCTTCGTGACGGCGCTGGCGGAAATCGTCGGCTGCTATCTGCCGTGGCTGGTGCTCAAGCAAGGCAAAAGCATGTGGCTGCTGATCCCGGCGGCCCTGTCGCTGGCCCTGTTCGCCTGGCTTCTGACGCTGCACCCCGCAGCGGCCGGCCGCACCTATGCCGCTTACGGCGGAGCTTACATTTGCGTCGCCTTGTTATGGTTGCGATTTGTCGATGGTGTGGCGTTGACGCCTCACGATTATGCAGGGGCGGCACTGGCGCTGGTCGGGATGGCCATCATCGCCTTGCAACCATCCCAGTAAGTTCCGAAACAGAAACTACCATCCTCGCGCCGTGCTGCGCCGATGTAGATTTTATCGCATGAATTTTCTTGGTCCGCTCATCAAGCCTGGCTCACGGGCGTGGGGTAGTCGCTTCCAGGAACGGCGTCAGAAAATCGTCGTAGATCGACAGCGTCACCATGTACGCGATCTCATCCGATAACGCGCCAGACGGCGCATCCCGATACCGTTTGCGTTCCAGTTCAATGGAAATGATGCGCTTCTCATTTTTCCAGCTTACCATCTTCACGCGCTGGAGCGGGCTTTCCAAGGTAGTATCGACGAATGCGGCCCGCACTGCTTGCATTGACGGATAACTGCGCTGGGTCTCGCCTGAATAAAAAACGTCGTTCGGTCTTTGTCTCGCGTCCAGCCCGCCTTGTCAATGATGGCCGCAGTCCTCTCGCACCACGCCAGCCCGGCATCCAGGGACATCATCCTCGAACTTGGCCTGTCGTCGATGTGATTGACGGCGCTATTTTCCATGATCATGGCGATCGATTCCATTCCGGAAATCGAAAAACCACGAACAGGATGGACGTAGCGCAACTCATGAGCAAAATCCTCATGATATTCCGAACGCATTCCATCAGGCATGACCTCATGAAAAATGACGCGGCTGGCTGAATCCCGCGCGACGTCGCTCGCCGTCATTCCCAAACCCACTGATACCTTGGGCTCGGCCACATCAACCACCGCTTGTAATTTTCCACAGGCAGGCAGGAAGAAAATCATTCCGAGCAATGCGACAAGAAGAGGGTGGAAAACATACATTGGTTTACCGTTTTTCAGTGAAGGCGGGATGGACAGTGCCTGCGGGATGCTGGACGATGATTACTTTTCTGAAAGATTTATGTCCGAAATCATCAATTCTCCTGTTTCAAGATCAACGACACCCCGGTGAATGACGCTGCCACAAATCCCCCAGCCATACAGATCATAGTCGTCGGAAATGTAGTTGACGCCCTCAATAACAGTGTCCGAAGGCGAAATGCATGTCATGCAGATGATGACGCTCTCTTCCAGTTCGATGTTGACCCCGTTAATACGTGTGCATGCACTGCATCCCCAAAAATCGATGAAATTGAACGAGCTGGATATTGTTGGCTGAATAAGGCACACATAGCCGCAGTCCGGGATGCACGTATCCAGATCCAGCCTCGACCCGATTGTGTAGCTTTCCAACTGCGCGCGCACACAAATTTTGGTTTGTAAGTTAGTGCAACTGTCGGCTTTCGAGACGGAATCGCAAAAAGCACATTTCATGTTCCCGACGATATAGTCGTAGCCGTAACTCATTTTTTCACGCCTTTCCGCTGCAGGACCGCTCTACATTAGCCGATACGGATTCTCCGCGCTCCGCTACGCAATCTATTTTGCGACGAGACGATCAAGCGTGGCGACATCAATATGAGAAATGTCATTGTCCAGTATAACCTCTGCCGATTCATCGATTTTACTGATCACTATCTTGAAAAATTCAATTGGCGGCGCTCCGTGCCAATGAATGAAAAAACTACTCTTCATCGTCTTTGGGTCCACCTGTACCAGAACGCGGCGGCCACTCATGTCTTCCCAATGTTGGTTAGGCCCCAATTCAAATATCGGCAATAAACTATATGTTATGCGCCATTGATTCTCTTTGGTCGGACTTCCCTGCACGGTGACGCACTCGTTAAACCATTCCGGAAGCGTGCTCGCCGGATGCCGTATTAAATACTCTGCGGCAGCTATAACAACAGCCCTGTCAAAATCCATATATGCTCTCTATCCTACATATCAAATTCGGCAACCAGGTCGACAATGCCATTCACTTTCTCCACGATCGCACTCAATTCTTTGGCCAGCGCTTTTTGATTCTCCAAGTCGACGTTTTCAACCGGAAAAACGTCGAGATCGTAGGCGTAGTACATCCACGCCTCCGGCCCAGTTCTGGCTTTTTCGGTATTGCTGAAAGAATTCCGGTACAAGGTCATGACATTGTTCGCATATTTTACATATCCGCCACTGCGCTCGCTGCCCGGCAATGAGCGGTGAATGATGTCGAATAAAATATGCTCATCAATGAGCAATTCAATTTTCAGGGAAAATGTGAGGTCTGGGCCATGATTTGGTATGGGGATAACGCTCTCCTGATCGCTGCCTGAACGGATGTTCAGTGAATTTCCTAAATAAAATCCGGGTCTGACGTCAGTTGCTCGATAAACTGAGTAAAACTATCCGCCAACTTCACCCGCGCGCCACCCTCATCATGAAGATAGATCCACACCGATGCTGGCTTGTCATTCAAGTCCAGATAAAACTGATTTGAACCGCCATCCTCGCCGATGGGTAAAATCTTCTTTCCCAACACACGCCCCCAGTCATCAATCGCTCTTTGCACGCATGGATGGTCGCTGTTGGAAAATGAATAAAAAACGTTGACGTCAAAGCTATTATCGTCAATTCCATCGTTCAAAAAAATGACGCCAATCTCGGGATGGCCGCCATCGGCGATTTTAATAAACTTCAAGTAGTCTTCAGGCAGCGCCGCTCCGATCGCATGCGCTACCTTGTCGAACAACGCCTCATCTCCACTGAAGCCGGGAACCGGTTCCCCCCGGTGATTTATCTTGAGTCGTGCAATATCCATTGTTATCCTCGTCAATTCCTGAAACGATTGCACAGCGCCTGTGCCGGAAAATCGGCGTGCGCGTGCGCGTGCTCGTGGTGAGTTAATTTCTTTCAAGCGGAAAGATCACGTCGACGCCGACAGAATCCAGGCACGCCATTGTTTCGACGTGCTGATAGCGCTGATCTGTCAGTCGGGCGCATCGGATGATGGCGGGTTTTTCCGGTTTCGCATCAGGATTTTTTTTCCCGCCGTGAGCGCGAAAAACATCCCCGCCAGCGCAAACCCGGCCGCATATTCCTTCGATGACATCGCAAAAAACAGCGCGCCGGCCAGGAGGAAGCACACCACAGCGGTGAGAAGAGGATTTTTCATGAAAGGCAAGCCCGGTATTGTCGCAGATCGTCGAGTATGACCTGCAAGCGCGCGCGTATCAAGGGCGCTTACTTAGGCGGCGGCATCTCGTCTGCCCGCTCGCGCCAGCGTCGTGGACGATATCCAGGGTCGCGTTTGGCCGGCCACACGAAGGACGTGAACATGAAGATCGACATGCACAGCAGCGGCAGCATCACCCCCAGCACGGCAGGCTCGGGATAACGGTAGATCATGGCGCTGCCCGCGATCAATTGAAACAGTACGATCAGCACCGCCAGTGTGCGCCGCCAGGCCGAGCGCAGGGTTCGATAACCGACCACGGCGAAGAAAAAGTATCCGCAAGCAAAGGCGAGAATGCCGGCGCCCATGACCAGCAAGGTCGCGCCGCCCGCAAACGGATGCAGTTGCGCCGGCGGCAGCAAGGTCAGCGAAGTGGCGAACAGGGCTGCCAGGCCCGCCAGGAAGGCGAGCGCCTGTAGAAGTAACATCCGGACTCCGCATGGTGCGACGGACTCGTGTCCGGCATGGTTCAAAGGAAAAATTGCATGATTTTTATTAAACTTGTCGGAAGATAACACATGTTTCAAGGTGGTGCCAACGGGGCGCGCCAAGGCGCCAAGGCGGCGCGCCAAGGCGGCGCGCCAAGGCGAGGCGCTATACTTCGCGCACCCGCTGCCAACCCGCTAAGAAAGAACTGAAGATGATGCAAATCTGGGTCGATGCCGATGCCTGTCCGGTCGTGATCAAAGACATCCTGTACCGCGTGGCCGAGCGCCTGCAACTGAACGTGACCCTGGTCGCCAACCAGCTCATGCGGGTTCCGCCGTCGCGCTTCGTGCGCGCGGTGCAGGTCCCGTCCGGGGCCGACGTGGCCGATGCCGAAATCGTGCGCCTGCTTAATCCAGGTGACCTGGTGGTGACGGGCGACATTCCCTTGGCCGCCGACGTGCTGCTCAAGGGCGGCTTTGCGCTCAACCCGCGCGGCGAGTTCTATACCAACGACAACATCGCGCAGATGCTCACCATGCGCAAGTTCATGGATGAATTGCGCGGCAGCGGCGTGGACACCGGCGGCCCGGCACCCTTCGGCCAGGCCGACCGCCAGAACTTCGCCAACCAGCTCGACCGCCATCTGGCGCGTCACGTCAAACGCCCCTGAACCGGCGTACAATTACGGCACGTTCCGATGAACAGCGACGACTTCTGCAAAGGCAACCATGAAGGTCTTACGTATTTTTGGCATCTTGGTCGCCGTGCTTGCCATGGTCGGCTTCGGGTTGTGCGGGGTGCTCGGCGTGATGATCGGTTTCCGGCCATACGCCGATGCGGCAAACATGTTCGATGAAACTTTTTTCATGGGCCTGGCTGGGCTGGCGATCTTCGCCACGCTTGCCTGGTTTCTTGGTAGAAAGCTGTATAGAGCGTTCAGCGCATCCGGTAAGTGAGCCGGCGTTCGCTACCATCGGGGACCTCGAAAAACCGTAGCGAGCGGCGCAAGTTTCGTTCGAGAAGCGCAACCGTACGAAGGCACGGTGAGCATCGCAGGGCGAAAATTGCGCTGCGCAGTAGGTTTTCCGAGGTCCCCATCGTGAACGCACATTTTCTCGTGAGGCAGCTGTGTCCTTTCTACGCACCGTCGTCTTGTTGATTGCCTTGATCGCCATGGTCGGCATCGGCGCGTGTGGCGTGCTCAGGCTGTATCTTGCCGCACACTCCGGACCCGCGGCAGCGAACGAATTGCTCGTCTTCGGGCTCATCGGCGTGACCCTTTCCGCCATGCTCGGCTGGGGTATCTACCGCCGCTTGCGCAAGACAGGCGCGCCGCCGGCGCCGCCGCAGTCGGAGCAATGACGCTCCCCCTGTCCCCCGGCGCCGCCCATGCCGTACACCTGCTGTTCGAATGGGCGGCGGTTGCCGTCGGCATGCAACTGTACCGGCGCCAGCGCGCGCGTGCCGGCGCCAGCGGTATCCTGAGCAACAGCGGCTACGCTGTGGTCATCGGCTGCATCCTCGGCGCAGCCATCGGCAACAAGCTGGTGTTCTGGATCGAGTACCCGCACCTGTGGGCCGCGCAGGCGGGTACCATCAGCGTCTGGATGTCTGGAACGTCGATTGTCGGCGGCCTGCTCGGCGGCTTGCTGGGTGTGGAAATCGCCAAGAAATTGACCGGCCAGCACCACTCCACCGGTGACCAGTTCGTGCTGCCGCTGATGGTCGGCATCGCGCTTGGGCGCGTCGGCTGTTTTCTCGCGGGCCTGAACGACGGCACCTACGGCAAGGCCACCGCGCTGCCGTGGGGCGTCGATTTCGGCGACGGCATTGCGCGCCACCCCACCCAGCTGTATGACATCCTGTTCGTGCTCGCGTGGGGCGGCCTGCTGCTGGCGTTGCGCGCGCGCTGGCGCGACAAACCGGGCCTGATGTTCAAGCTGTTCTTGTCCGGCTACCTGCTCTGGCGCCTTGCCGTCGACGCCATCAAACCGCTGCGCTACGATTACGGCGCGGGCCTGGGCGGCGTGCAGCTGGTGTGCGTGGCCGCGCTACTTTGTTATCTCCCTTTACTCGCCAGGCAGCTCGGCGGGCCGGCGCCACTGAAAGCGATCGAACCATGAGCCGGAAAATCCGACCCTACCTGTTTTACGACACCACCACCTCGGTATGCTCCACCTGCCTGCATCCGGTCGAGGCCAAGATCATCTTCAAGGGCAGCGACGTCTTCATGGACAAATGGTGCAGCGCGCACGGCGCCGAAAGGGTGCTGGTGAGCGACGATGTCGATTACTACCGCCTGTGCCGCGAAGTCTTCGTCAAGCATCCCGAGATGCCGCAGACCTTCAACACGTCGATGCAATACGGCTGCCCGTACGACTGCGGCCTGTGCCCCGACCACATGCAGCACTCCTGTTTGTCGATCGTCGAAATCACCGACAACTGCAACCTGAACTGCCCCGTGTGCTACGCCGAAAGCGGCACCCACCGCGAACAGCACAAACCCTTCGACGACATCATCAAGATGCTCGACGCGGTCGTCGCCAACGAGGGCGAAGCGGACGTGATGCAGCTCTCCGGCGGCGAGCCGACCCTGCACCCGCGCTTCTGGGACATTCTCGACGCGGCCAAGGCGCGCCCGATCAAGCACGTGATGGTCAACACCAACGGCATTGTGCTGGCGCAGGACCCGGCCTTCGCGCGTCGCCTGGCCACCTACGCGCCCGGCATCGAGGTGTACCTGCAGTTCGATTCCCTGCGCAGCGACGTGCACAAGGCGCTGCGTGGCGCCGACCTGACCCGCATCCGCGCGCAGGCCCTGGCCAACCTGAACGCGGCGCACTTGTCGACCACTTTGGTGGTCACGCTCAAGAAGGGCCTCAACGACGACGAAATCGGTGCCATCATCGATTTCGCGCTGACCCAGCCCTGCGTGCGCGGCGTGACCTTGCAGCCGATCCAGGATGCCGGCCGGGTGGAACGGTACGATCCGCGCGTGCACCGGCTGACGGTGTCGGAAGTGCGCCGCAAGATCACCGAACAGACGTCCCTGTTCACGCTGGCCGATATCGTGCCGGTGCCCTGCAATCCGGATACGCTGGCCATGGCGTACGCGCTCAAGACGGGCGATCAGGTGGTGCCGCTGACGCGCTACCTCGATCCGCAAACGCTGGTCGAAGGCAGCAGCAACACCATCGTCTTCGAGCGCGACGAGACGCTGAAAAAGAGCATGAAGGAGCACATCTTCAAACTGTTCGCGACCAATCATTCGCCCGAGTCGCAGGCCAACTGCCTGTCGGAGTTGATGTGCTGCCTGCCGTTGATCGACGCGCCGGTCGGCCTCAGTTACGACAATGTGTTCCGCGTGCTGATCGTGCAGTTCATGGACGCGTATTCGCTCGACGTGCGCGCGCTGAAAAAATCATGCATCCACTTTGCGCAGCCGGACGGGAAGATGATCCCGTTCGAAAGCTATAACCTGCTGTACCGCAGCGGCGAGCAATTGGCCACGATCCGCGCCAGCATCGCGCAGCAGACCGCGCAGCGCACAAGCGTGCGCAAGGTCATTCCGATCGGCGCGCAGTAAACCGCGCAGCGGGACGTGCGTCAACGCTGCGCGCGTTTGCTGGCAACGACCTCGCCGAGGGAATGCGCTCCGGGTGCGTACAGCGCCAGGCCGGCGCCGGCAACGGCCATGATCAGCGCCGCCGCCAGGAATACCCGGCGGGTGCGGCGGATGGCCGCCTCGATCCAGTGAACGCGGTCGAGACCCCGAAGGCGCCGATACAGGCTGGCCGACAGCAGCCCGTCGACCAGCAGCTCTGCAAACAGCAGCGGCGCCGACGACACCAGCGAGAACATCATGAAGATGGCGGCCCCGAGGGCGGCGCACAGGGCCGCGAGCAGCGCCAGGGGAATGAGCAGGTCTTCGGCGTCGCCGACCGCATCGAGCGTTTTGTCGATGCCGTTCTCGCCGATGTCGGACAAGATCGCGCTGCCGGGCGAGTCGAAGTTGGCGCTTGCGCCGCCGCCGTCGAAGCTGCCGCCGCCGCCGCTCCAGGAGGGGCCGGAGCCGCCCCCGGACGGCGTCAGGTCCGGCAGAACGGCATCGCCGCCGGGCCAGCGCAGCCATAGCCACAGCAGCAACAGGAAGACGAGATAGGCGACGGCGATCGATGCCGGATAGCGCAGCCACATGGACTGCATGCCGGCCGCCAGCAGCAGGAAGGAAGCCAGGAAGCCCGCCGCGCCGGTGAGTGTAACGAGCAGCAGCATCTGCAAGCGCGGATAGCTGTCGCGTTCGAGCTTGCCGCGCAGGCGAGCGATGTCGCGCTCGCGCTGCGGGACGGGCTGACGCCTTCTCATGCGTGACACAGGAGGCCCTGGCCGTCAGGCGTCAGGCGTGTGGCACACCGCTTCGATATTGTGGCCATCGGGGCCGATGACGAAGGCGCCGTAATAGTCCGGATGGTAGTGGGCGCGGATGCCCGGCGCGCCGTTATCCTTCGCACCCGCTTCAAGCGCGGCGGCGTAAAACTGGCGCACCTGCTCGCGGCTGTCGGCCACGAAAGCGATGTGCATTGGGCTTTGCGTGGCGCTGTGCTCGCCGAACCAGAACTCGGGCTTGGATTGCTTGCCCATGCCGATCCAGCCCTTGACTTCGGTGATGACGGTGATGCCCAAGGGCGCCAGCGCCTTGGTGAAGAAGGTCTTGGCGTGTTCGCTGTTGCTCACTGCAATGCCAAGATGGTCGATGATCATGCTCGCTCCATGTCGTTACAATCATTTAATCATAATTGAATGGCAATGTGCGGGCAAGCGCCGTCGCGGCCTCAACAACCAATTCCTCCGTGGCAGGCAATGTGTTTCAACAAGAAGCCTTTGGCTTTTTGCGACGACAAGAACAGGCAAGAACCCGACGAGTTGTTCCCGGAGTAGCCCATCAGCAGATCGAGCTGGCCGTCGCGATCGAGGTCGCCGGCCCATTGCAGGCTCACACTGGCCTCGATGCCCGGTTCCACGCTCAGTTCCTTGAGGGCGTGCGCTGCGCACCCTTGACCAGGAAAACCCGCTTGTTCTTCGTCCCGATGCGGAAATCAACGCCCTTGAACCTGATATCGACCGGGCTGTCGGCCTCGATCAGCGCGCCGTTTTCTCCGGTGTCGTTGTCTGTTACCTCGAGCGGACCCGGGGTCAGGTAGGGCATGCGCAGCAGGGCTTGTGCGTTTTTTCGGCTCGATGCGATGGCCACGCCCGTGCGCTGGCCGGGTTCATCGGAGATGGTGTCCTCGACACGCGTGCTCCTGATCTTGGCCGGCAGCAGTTCCCAGCGTTTGCCGACGGGCACCCGCGCCAGCCAGCTGGCGCCGGGATGGACCGGCGCTTCTCCCTCATGATAGCCGCCCGGCAGCAGGAAGCTCCAGCCAATGGCTGGCTCGCCGGATACCGCAGGAGCGGCGGCGAAACTGAGCACGGGCGCGGACAGGGCAAGCAGGAGGAAGGATTTCGCGGCGTGTTTATTCTTCGCGAACCCAAACTTGCGAGCGGCCGAACATCGGCATGCCGACATAGCCGCGCACGTTGAGCTTCTTGCCGCCTTCGACGACTTTCAGCTTGCTCTTGTAGACCTTGCCGTTATCCGGATCGAGAATCTGGCCGCCGGTGTATTCGTCGCCTTCTTTTTTCAGGCCGCTCATGAACGTCATGCCGAGGATCGGCTGGTCCTTGTTGACGCCTTCGCACTTGTTGCACTTGGGATTTTGTTCGGTGCCTTCGGGACGGAACAGTTTTTCCAGCTTGCCCTGGATTTCGCCATTGTTCTCGCTGATGCGGATCAGCGCCTTCGGCTTGCCGGTCACGTCATCGATGTTCTTCCACAGGCCGACCGGGGACGCTGTTTCCTGCGCCATTGCCGGCGTCATGGCCAGCATGGCGGCGATCAGGGTGGCTGTTGTCAGTGCTTTCATGGTGTCTCCAGTATTGTTAGTGTATGTAGCGTTGCTAGTGTAGCAAACCGGCATCGCACTGACCCCACAACTTTGTATCAGCTTGTGTGGGTCTTACCGGGACGGCTCAGGGCGCCGCGATGATCTTGACGATCTCGACGCGCGTGCCGGGCACCAGCGTGCCTTGGGCGGTCTGCTCTTCGGTGCGGATCCAGCCGAAGCCTTTGGCGCGCCACGTCATCGACACCTGGCCTGCGACCGAACCAGGGAAGGCAATCTTGCAGGCGTTGGCGAACCGGCGTCCGGCGACGGTGATCGTGTCGAAGCCGGCGAAGGTCAATTCGTCCGACAGTGTCTCAACCTCGGTGTTCGTTACCATGCGCGATGCGCCGGACTTGTCGACATCGAGGTGCCAGCTGGTGCTGGTGTTGGTGTAGTTGGCCATGACCGTCTGGCCTGCAACCATCGTCAGCGGGAACGACGCTTCCTTGGAAAAGACGTCCTTGCCGTTCTGGGCACCGCTCGTGTCGTACTGGCCTACACCCAGCATCCTGTAGACATTGTTATCCAGCGTGAAATACGGACCGCCACGGCGCGCGCCGTTATCGCGCAGTTCCACGATGCCGTAGGCCATCACGCCCTCGAACATTTCCTGGACAACGACGTGGGTGTAGGTATCGGACGTCGTGTATTGGGTGCCAGGCGTTACCTGGAAGCAGTCGGCGAACGAAGGCGAGGCGGACGTCGACGTACCCGATACCGGCGCCGGGGCAGGCGCGGGCGTCACCACCGGAACTGGCGCTGGCGCCACGACCACGGGCGTCGCCGGCGCCATGGCCGGCGCGGTAGTGTGATCGGACGATCCGCCGCCGCAACCGGCGATCAGGACGCTGGACAGGGCGATGGCATAAGCTGATTGTTTCATGGTATTTCTCTTTCAAAAATCGCCGTACCGCGTCAGCCAATGGAAATCCATCACGGCCATGCCGCGGGCTGTGCAAGTTGCTTGCCTGCGTGAACCGCTAATTGATGTTGTTATGCGCGCTGGGAACGCCGGATCCGCGCGAGCGCCCGGAACCGGGTATCAGGGGGTTTGTCGACGGCAAGCGTCGCTGAACGAGAATAAGTCAGTACGTACAGCGCGCTTTTGCTTTACCAGCAGAAGCAAAAGCGCGCCGCACCGTTACGCCAGCTTACGCGGTCGGCAACTTGGCTAGCTGCTCGCGCAGCTTCTCGATGGTGGCCGAGAACGCAAGCAGGCGCTCTTTTTCCTGCGCCACCACCGCCTCAGGCGCCCGCGCCACGAAGCTCTCGTTGCCCAGCTTGCCGTTCACCTTGGCGATTTCGCCTTCGATGCGCGTGATTTCCTTCGACATGCGCTCGCGCTCGGCGGCGACATCGATTTCCACCTTCAGCATCAGCTTGGTCGCGCCCACCACCGCCACCGCCGCCGGCGATTCCGGCAAGGTGTCGACGATGTTCACTTCCGACAGCTTGCCCAGCGTTTGCACGTAGGCCGCATAGCTTTCCAGGCGCGCGCGGTCGGCCGCATCAGCCGCTTCGACGATCAGCGGCACGCGCATCGACTCCGGCAGCTTCATTTCGCCGCGCAGGGTACGGGTGCCGTCGGTCAGCGCCTTGAGCTGGCCCATCCACTCTTCCGCGCGCTCGTCGATGAGCGCGGGATCGGCTTCCGGATACGGCTGCACCATGATCGAGTCGCCGGCCGGGTTGAGCGTCTTGCCGGCCAGCGGCGCGACGGTCTGCCACAGCGTTTCGGTCACGAACGGGATGATCGGATGCGCCAGGCGCAGGATCACTTCCAGCACCCGCAGCAAGGTGTTGCGGGTGGCGCGCTGCTGGCCTTCGCTGCCGTGCTGGATCTGGACCTTGGCCATTTCGAGGTACCAGTCGCAGTAGTCGTACCACACGAACTTGTGGATGGCCGAGGCGATGTTATCGAAACGGTAGTCGTCGAAGCCCTTGGCCACTTCCATCTCGGCGCGCTGCATGGTCGACAAAATCCAGCGGTCGCCCTGCGACAGGTCGGCGTCGGCCGGCACGCCGCAATCCTTCTCCTGGGTGTTCATCAGCACGAAGCGGGTGGCGTTCCACAGCTTGTTGTTGAAGTTGCGGTAGCCTTCGGCGCGGCCCAGGTCGAAGTTGATGTTGCGGCCCAGCGAAGCATAGCTGGCCATCGTGAAGCGCACGGCGTCGGTGCCGTACGCCGCGATCCCCGCCGGGAATTCCTTGCGCGTGGCCTTGGCGATCTTTTCGGCGTCGCGCGGATTCATCAAGCCGGTGGTGCGCTTTTCGACCAGCGCTTCCACATCGATGCCGTCGATCAGGTCGATCGGATCGAGCGTATTGCCCTTCGACTTGGACATCTTATGGCCGCTCGAATCGCGCACCAGGCCATGCACGTACACGGTCTCGAACGGCACCTTGCCGGTGAAGTGCGCGGTCATCATGACCATGCGCGCCACCCAGAAGAAGATGATGTCGAAGCCCGTCACCAGCACCGACGACGGCAGGAAGGTCTTGAGGTCGAGCGTTTCTTCCGGCCAGCCCATGGTGGAGAAGGGCACCAGCGCCGACGAAAACCAGGTATCGAGCACGTCGTCGTCGCGCCGCAGCGGCGCGCTCACGCCGGCCGCCAGCGCCTTGGCCTTGGCTTCTTCTTCGGTCTTGGCGACAAAGATATTGCCGGCATCGTCGTACCATGCCGGGATCTGGTGGCCCCACCACAGCTGGCGCGAAATACACCAGTCCTGGATGTTGTTGAGCCACTGGTTGTAGGTGGTGTTCCAGTTCTCGGGCACGAACTTGATCTCACCCTGGGCGACTTTGTCGAGCGCCACTTCGGCGATCGATTTACCCGGGAAGAAGGTGCCTTCCGGGGCCGGCTTGGTCATGGCCACGAACCACTGGTCGGTCAGCATCGGCTCGATGATCACGCCGGTACGGTCGCCGCGCGGCACCATCAGCTTGTGCGGTTTGACTTCCTGCAGCAAGCCTTGCGCATCGAGGTCGGCCACGATCTGTTTGCGCGCGACAAAGCGGTCCAGGCCACGGTAGGCTTCTGGCGCTTCGTCGTTCATTTTGGCGTCGAGCGTCATCACGCAGATCATCGGCAGCTTGTGGCGCTGGCCGACGGCGTAATCGTTCAAATCGTGCGCAGGGGTGATCTTCACGCAGCCGGTGCCGAAAGCCTTGTCGACGTATTCGTCGGCGATGATCGGGATTTCGCGCTCGGTCAGCGGCAGCTTGAGCATCTTGCCGACCAGCGCCGCGTAACGCTCGTCGGTCGGATCGACCGCCACGGCGACGTCGCCGAGCAGCGTTTCAGGACGCGTGGTGGCCACCGTCAGATGGCCGCTGCCGTCGGCGAACGGATAGCGGATGTACCACATCGAGCCGTCTTCTTCGACCGACACCACTTCCAGGTCGGATACGGCGGTGCCCAGCTTCGGATCCCAGTTCACCAGGCGCTTGCCACGGTAGATCAGGCCCTGTTCGAACAGGCGCACGAAGACGTCGGTGACCACTTTCGAGCGCGGTTCGTCCATCGTGAAGTATTCGCGCGACCAGTCGGGCGAGGTGCCCATGCGGCGCATCTGGCCGGTGATGATGTTGCCCGATTTTTCTTTCCATTCCCAGACCTTGGCGACGAACTTCTCGCGGCCCAGGTCATGGCGCGACACTTTTTGCGCGTCGAGCTGGCGCTCCACCACGATCTGGGTGGCGATGCCGGCATGGTCGGTGCCCGGAACCCAGGCGGTATTGAAGCCGCGCATGCGGTAGTAGCGGGTCAGGCCATCCATGATGGTCTGGTTGAACGCATGGCCCATGTGCAGGGTGCCGGTGACGTTCGGCGGCGGCAGCTGGATGCAAAACGACGGCTTGTCGGCGTCGGTGGTCGCGGCGAAGTAGCCGCGTTTTTCCCACTCCGCGCGCCAGTATCGTTCAATGTCGGCGGGCTCGAAAGATTTGTCTAATTCCATGGTTTGTCGTGTATTTTTGCGAAAACGTTCATTATAGAGGACTGCGGGGCGCAGCCGGGACGGGCGTTTATTGGGCGGCGGCGCGCTGGCGCAGCGCTTCCAGCGTCTTGGGCATGCCGCCACGGCTCATGCTGTCGACGATCCAGCCCAGTCCCATCGGCACCGGCCCCGGATCGGTGTACACCATGTACTTGACCACGGTCTTGTTCTTGTCCGCCGCGTGCGGCGCCAGCAGCCAGTAACCGGTGGTGTCGGCAATCGACTCCTCGGCGCTCACGCCGGCCCAGGGCAGCATCTTCCACGACAGCTGGCACTGCGCGGCGGACACCTTCGGTTCCATGCGCAGGCGGTACTTCTTGACCTTCCCGAGCGGCAGCTTGAGCGTCATGTCGACCTGCGCCGCGTCCTCCTTGCGCACGACCGCCACCTTGTCCACGTTCGGCATGAAGGACGGGTAGGCGGCGTAATCCTGGATCATCGCGCACAGTGTCGGCAGCGGCGCGTTGATGATGGTGGCGGCCATGAAGGCCTTGCCGGGCTGGCCGGCCTTGCTGACGTCGGCGAGGGTGACTTCCGTCTCGCTCAGTCTGGCGGTGTCGATGCCGCTGTCGGCCAGCGCGCCGGCGCAGGCGCTGAACATGGTTGCGGCAAATAGGAGTCTGGTCATGGTGCGGTTTTCAATGTGGTCAATGCGATGGCGTGCTTGCCGGCTTGGCCAGCACATGGTCGAGGACATCGGCGGCCGCATGCGCGCGGCCCAGGGCGCGCGCGCGTTGGCCCATGGCGGCCAATTGATCGGGATGCGCGAGCAGGTGTGCGATGCGGTATTCCAGCGTCGGCCCGTCAACCGCCTTGAGGGCGACGCCCTGTTCGAGCAGGTAATCGGCGTTGCGCTCTTCCTGCCCCGGAATCGGCGAATTGACGATCATCGGCAGGCCCATGGCCAGGCATTCCGAACTTGTCAGCCCGCCCGGCTTGGTGATGACCAGGTCGGCGCACGCCATCAGGCGTTCCACCTGGTCGGTAAAACCCTGCGCCAGCAAGCGTCCCGGAAAACGCGTCGCCAGGACCTTGAGCGCGGCCAGCGCCTTGGCGTTTTTGCCGGCCAAGACGATCAGCTGGAACGTGCCCTCCAGGGCCAGCAGGCGTTCGGCCACCGTGTCAAGGCTGCCCAGGCCAGCGCCGCCGCCCATCAACAGGAAAGTGGTGGTGCTTGGGGCGAGCCCGAACTCGCGCGCACATTCGGCGCGATCGAGCGCCTGGCCGAAGGCCGGCATGATCGGAATGCCGGTCACGTGGATGCGTTCGGGCGCAATGCCGCAGCGGCGCATGCGGTAGGCGACTTCCTCGTTGCCGGCGAAGTAGCCGGCCATGTTCTCGTGTACCCACATGCGGTGCAGGTCGAAGTCGGTCACCTGCACCCATACCGGGGTGGTAAAGCCGCGCTTGCGGATCGCGCGCGCCAGGATTTCGGCCGGCAGGAAGTGGGTGCAGACGATGGCGTCCGGCTGCGCCTCTTCGATGGCGGTCATCAGCGTGCGCGTGTTGAGGCGTTCCAGGCCGCGCCGCAGCTGCTGCATGGTGCTGTCCGGGCGCGCATCGTTGCTGGCCTGGTACAGGTAGCCCCACAGCGCCGGCGCCTTGTTCACCAGCTTGAGGTAAAACTCGGTGTACATCTTGCGAAAGGCAGAAGGAACGTAATCCATCACGTCCAGGTGGGTCGCCTGGACGCCGCCCGGCGCCGCGTTGGCGGCGGCGCGAATCGCTTCGGCCGCGCGCATATGGCCGGCGCCGGCGGAAACGCTTAACAGCAAGATCTTTTTCGTCATACGTGCCTGAGATGGGGAGGGGCGCGGCGCGCCCCGGATAAACAAAAGTCTATCAGCGTACCATCTCCGCACGGTCCTGCGTCAGATCCCGCCTCAGATCAATTGCCGCACCCGAGTAACTTGATGCGCTCGTAGGCGGCTTTTGCCTGCACCAGACCAAAGCCATACCTGGTGTCGCGTCCCGCCGTGCCCAGGTCGAGCGCGCTCTTGCCGAGCGAGCTGCGAATTTGCGTTCCGCTGCACGCAGGGAAGTAGCTCCACACCAGCGCCGCCACCGCCGACACGTGCGGGGTCGCCATCGAGGTGCCGTCGAAGTAGGCGTAGCTGGCCGGCTTGACCGCCACCGTGGCGCTCTGGCCCAGCTGGGTTTTCAGCTGCGCGCCCTCAAGGCTTGATGCCGTTACCGACGGGATCAGGGTGGCCGTGCCCACCGTGCCGGAAAACGCGCCGGCCACGTTGTTGTACACCACCGCGCCCACGCCGCCGCTGTTCTGGCAGTTGGCCACCTTGACGGCAAAATCGATGGTCCCGCGCGCGATCAGGCACACCTTGCCCGAGACGGCGGCATTGACCTTGTCGCCCAGGCCGAAGTCGGCCAGCGGTGCGGTCGCCGTTTTCACCGGCGAGCCATCCATCGACCCCGGCGCGTACACGGTGGCGCCGACCGTCAGCGCCGGCGCCCTGCCGCTGTTCATCGGCACGGTCGAGAGCACGCCCACGCCGGGGCCGGCGATTTCGACCTTGCTGTTGTACTGCGAGAAGCTGGCCCAGGCCTTGTTCTCGTCGAGCGCGCCGACCATCATCACGCTGCTGTAGCCGGCCGGGTACGAGACCACCGTGTTGCCATCGTTGCCGGCGGCGGCGATACTGAGCACACCCTTGGCGGCCAGCGCATCGAAGGCGCGCTGCTCGGTCTTGCTGGCGCGCCCGCCGCCGAGCGACATGCTGATGACGTTCGCGCCGGCGCCGCCGCACTTGTTCGCGGCGCTGGCCAGGGTCGAGGAATAGGCCCACCCGGCCGCGCCGAACACCTTCACGATGTGCAGTTTCAGGAGCCGGTTGGCGGTCACGCCCACCACGCCGGTGCCGCTGTTGTTGATTGCCGCAATGGTGCCCGCCACGTGCGTGCCGTGGTGGTTTTCGTCGGTGTACCAGTTGCCTGTGCCGGCGTCGTACTCGCCGGCGACGCTGTTGGCGCTCAGGTCTTCATGCGCGCGGTCGTAGCCGGAATCGATGATGCATACCTTGCGGTTGGCGGCGTTTGTATCGGGCAGCAGGTCGGCCTGCACCATCTTGATCCCGTACGGAACCAGCTGGCCGGTGGCGTACGGCGTG
Organism: Massilia sp. CCM 8734; assembly: GCF_011682155.1. Classification (NCBI taxonomy): domain Bacteria; kingdom Pseudomonadati; phylum Pseudomonadota; class Betaproteobacteria; order Burkholderiales; family Oxalobacteraceae; genus Massilia; species Massilia sp. CCM 8734. Next base: position 778 of record NZ_WHJI01000061.1, on the reverse strand, counting down.
CCGGTCGACGCCGAGGTCAGGGCGAACGCCTTGCGCACCACGTCTTCCTCGATGTAGTCCACGTTCGGATTGCGCAGCAGGCCGTTCAGCGCCTGGGTCGGCACCTCGATCGCCATCGCATTCATGCCGTGGATCTCGTGCTTGACCGCGCCGTGCGCGCCGGATACCGCCGCCTTGACGATGGCCGCCTTGCCGGGTTTGAAGGCGACGATCACCCGCGTCGTATCCGCCGCCGCCGAGGCGTGCGTGACGACGCCGAGGGCGACGCTGGCCAACAACAGTTTGACCGCGCTGGCGATCGGGGACATTTCAGGCTTGGTGTGCATCATGGCAGTTCTCCGGAAAGATCGTTTCAAGGTTGCCGCAGGCATTGCAGAATGACACGCCTGCGGACCAGAAATCCAGTGTATTGGGGAACGACTGGAGCAATCAACCGAGATACTTGTACCCTTGAGGTAAACGTTGTTTTTTATGGGAAACTATAATTTTCGTCGTGCGCTCACTGCGGTATGTGAGAATTGGTGATATTGTTTGGTGATTAGCGCTGATCTTCAGCATAACTGAACTTCGGTCGCCGTTACGTGTCCAACTTTGCATATGCGTCCGTGGTGGCGCAGGCGGGAGAAGATTATGGCAACGATGAATCGGGTTCAGTTTCAGGCGGGCATGAGTGTGACGCAATTCATGGAGCTCTACGGGACGCAAGCGCAGTGCGAAGCGGCACTGGAAAAGATTCGATGGCGCGACGGATTCGTCTGCCCCATGTGCGCTCGCAACG
>NZ_WHJI01000060.1:0-35635 GCF_011682155.1 Massilia sp. CCM 8734 | reverse complement strand
GCAACGTCATGTCCCTGACTCCATTACAACGCTACGCGCGCTCATCGCCAGTGCAATCGCAACTCAACTACAGCGTTGCCCTTGCTGCTTTCAGATTAAACTTACTTTGTGACACAGTAAGACTAGTCGGGCGCGGCCGCAGGCGCCAGCGCCCGGTCCACCGCCGCCGTGAAGGCGTCGATATCGATCGGCTTGGTCAGGTAGGCAAAAAAGCCGGCGGCCATGCTGCGCTTGACGTCGCGCTCCATCGCATTCGCACTCAGCGCAATGACCGGAATATGCGCCGTGCGCGGGTCGTCGCGCAGCAGGCGCTGCGCTTCGTGACCGTCCATGCCGGGCAGGTTGATATCCATCAGGATCACGTTCGGCAGATAACTCTGCGCCAGTGCAATGCCAAGCTCGGCGCTGGGCGCGGAAACCAGCGCCAGGTCGCAGCGGAAGCCGACGATTTCTTCGACCAGCCTCAGGTTGGCCGGATTGTCTTCGACGTACAGCAAGGTCGCCACCGACGGATCGCCCGCGGGCGCGGCCGGCATGGCGCGCGGCGCGGACGCGGCGGGCGCGCCCTCGGCCAGGTGGTCACTGCCGCTCAGGTCGAGTTCGATCCAGAATACGCTGCCGATGCCGGCCGTGCTCGACACGCCCATGGCGCCGCCCATCAGTTCGACCAGGCGCTTGGTCACCACCAGCCCGATGCCGGTGCCTTCTTCGTTGCCGCCTTCCTGGCCGAGCCGGTTGAACGGCTGGAATAGCGAACTGAGTTGGTCGGGACGCAAACCCTTGCCGGTATCCTGCACCGAAATGCGCACCCGCGCCGGGCCGATCAGGTTGGCGTTGACCACCACCACGCCCTGCTCGCGGTTGTACTTGATGGCGTTCGACAACAGGTTCAGCATGATCTGCTTGAGGCGCGTGTGATCGGCCACCACCTTCAGCGGCTCCGGCTTCGGAAACACCATGCGGATGCCGCGCCGGGCCGCGCTGTCGCCGACCATCGATTGCACTTCGTCGAGCACGCCGGAGAGCAGCACCGCTTCGAGCGACACGCTCAGGGTGCCCGATTCGATCTTGGCCAGGTCGAGGATTTCGTTAATCAAGGTCAGCAAGTGTTCGCCGGCCGTCAGGATATTGCGCACGAAGCTGCGCTTTTGCACGGTGGTCGAGGGCAAGGACTCGTTGGCCAGCAACTGGGTGAAGCCGAGAATGGCGTTGAGCGGCGTGCGCAGCTCGTGCGACATGCTGGTCAGAAAAAGATCCTTGGCCTGGTTGGCGCGTTCGAGCTCGACCTTCTTGTCGTTGAGGGCGCGCTCGATGCGCTTGCGGTCGGTAATGTCGCGAATCGCCGACGACACCAGCATGCCATCTTCGGTTTCCAGCGGCGAGAGGCTGATTTCGACCGGAAACTCGGTGCCGTCGCGCCGCAAACCGTACAGTTCGAGCCCGGCACCCATCGATCGCGGGCGCGGCGCGGCCGAAAAGCTGGTGCGGAAATGCGGATGCTGCTCGGCGAAGCGCTGCGGAATCAGGATCTCGACTTTTCTTCCAAGCAGTTCGCTGCGCGGATAGCCGAACAATTTTTCGGTCTGCGAATTGACCAGCACGATTTCGCCATCGCGGTTGACGATCACCATCGCGTCCGGCGCCGATTCGAGCAAGCCGCGGAATTTCTGCTCGGCCTTTTTGCGTTCGCTGACATCGCGGATCGCGCTGATCACAAACGCGCCGGCGTCGGTGCTGATCGGCGAGAGGCTGATTTCGACCGGGAATTCGACCTCGTCCTTGCGCACGCCGTACAGCTCCAGCCCGGCGCCCATGGTGCGCGTGCGCGACTGTTCGAAGTAGTGCGAACGGTGCCCCACATGGCCGTGCTGGAAGCGGGCTGGCAGCAGTACCTCGATCAGCTTGCCGTTCAGTTCGCCGGGGGCATAGCCGAACATGCGCTCGGCCTGGGCATTGGCCAGCACGATGGTGCCGGTCGGGTTGGCCATGATGATGCTGTCCGGTGTCGATTCGAGCAGGTCGCGGAACTTCGCTTCGATCAGCAGGGTGTCGCGCGCGGCTTTCGACTGCGTCATGTCACGCTTGCTCGAGACGATGTAGGCAATCTTGCCGTGCTCGTCGTAGATGGCCTTGTTGTTCGAGTCGACGTAGATCAACGCGCCATCCTTACGGCGCCGCAAGGTTTCATAGTCGAACGCACCGCGCGCCATGATCTGGCGATCCGCTTCCAGATCCAGCTCGCGCTCCTGCTTGCCGGGCAGTGCGATCAGCTCGCGCAGGTCGCGCCCCACTGCTTCGTCGCTGCTGTAGCCGAAGATGCGCTCGGCGCCTTTAGTCCAGCGCAACACGGTGTGACCCGGCGTGGTGACAATCACCCCGCCAGGGGCTTCGGTAAGTATGAGCTGATCGAAGTCGATGGGCATCCGGCGCTCTCTGGCTGGTGGAGTGGCGCCGCAACGAGTTGGAGCGGCGCCAGGCGTCCGGCCATGATGCGCCTTTCCATACAATTGTCAAACGGAAGTTACCCGATGTATAACGTTGAATCGACAATCGGGGACCAGCGCGCCAGCGCTTATTTGGGATACAAGATCATCTGGGTGCAGCGGAACAGGGCGATGGTCTTGCCGTTCGCTTCATTGGTGACCACCACGTCCCACACCTGGGTGGTTTTGCCGAGGTGGGCGGCCTTGGCCACGCAGGCGATCGCGCCGTCGCGCGCGGTGCCCAGGTGGTTCGACTTGAGCTCGATGGTGGTGAAGCTGTTCGCCCCTTCCGGCAGGTTGGCCACGCAGGCGTAGCCGGCGGCGGTGTCGGCCAGGGTGATGACGGTGCCGGCGTGCAGAAAACCGTTGGGCGCGAGCAAGTGCGGCTTGATGTCAAGGCGCGCGGCGACTTCGCCGCCGCCGACACGGGTAATTTCCACGCCCATGTAAGCGGGAAGCGTGCCGGCGCCGAAACTGTTCATCGATTCAGGGGTAAACTGGTGCGTGCTCATGGCGTTTCCGTTCGTGTCTAAAATAAGCACGATTGTACGTTTTTATTCCCAGCCCGGTTAACAGAGGTCCGATCTTGAAAAAACTTGCTTTAAGAATGCTGTACTTGCCCGTGCTGCTGTCCGCGTGGGCGTGCGCCCCCGGCGCCCTGGCCCAGGACGCCGCGCCGGCCCGCCTGGTGGAGGCGGCGCGCTCCCAGATCGGCGTGACCACCAAATACGACCCGCGCTACGAGCGCCTGGCCTTCCCCGGCGGCGACGTGCCGGCCGAGCGCGGCGTGTGCACCGACGTGGTGGTGCGCGCTTATCGCAAGGTGGGGGTGGACTTGCAGGAACTGGTCCATCGCGACATGAAGACGGCCTGGAATGCGTATCCGAAATTGTGGCAACTCAAGCGCCCCGATCCGAATATCGACCATCGCCGCGTGCCCAACCTGGCCACCTTTTTCACGCGCCACGGCAAGTCGATGACACCAGCGCGCGAGGGCGCCGCCTACCAGGCGGGCGACGTCGTCACCTGGATGCTGCCGGGTAACCTGCCGCATATCGGCATCGTCTCCGGCCAGCGCAGCGCGGCCGGGGTGCCGCTGGTGATCCACAACATCGGGCGCGGCACCCAGATCGAAGACAGCCTGTTCGCCTATCCGCTGACCGGGCACTACCGCTGGAATCCGGCCGCCAAAGCCGCCGTCAGCGCAAGCCGCTGACCGAGCCTTCCTTCGGATAGTCGATCTTGTACTCGACCTGGAATGTGGCGCTCGCGCCGGCCGCCAGGGTCTTTTTCCAGGCCACGACACCGCGGCGCTGTTCCCAGGTGTCGGTGAACGGTTTCGGATCGAACACTGCCTCGACCTTGACCTCCTCGGACGTGCTGACCGGGGAGGAATCGAACACCAGCAGCTCGACCGGCGTGGTGTGGCGATTGACCAGGGTGAACACGTCGGCGCGCACGCTGCTAGCGCGCCCGCCGAAGATGCCCTTGCTGCCGGTCTTGCCGGCCACCGGAGCGAGCGACACCAAGACCCGGTCGTCGCGCCCGAACGAGAACAGCGCCTTTTCGCCCTCTTGCAGATTCCACTGGGTGGCGCCGATGTAGCCGCCGTCGCGGAACAACTGCATGTTGCCTGTCGGCCACACACCCTCCGGACGGGCCGCTTCGGCCATGACGATGGCAAATTTTTCCAGGCGCGGCGTCACGCGCAGGTGCTGGGTGACCGGCAGCGCCAGGGTCGACAGCGTGACCGAGGTGGCGCGCCCGTCCGAGGCCAGGTTGACCCGGCCCGGCACCTCGAACTCGGTGGCGAAAACGCCCTGCAGTTCGGCGATATCGTAGTCGTTCGCGCGCTTGATCGCGCTGCCGGTGATCTCCACTTTTTGCTTGCGTTCCATCGACATGACCGGGGCCGGGGCCGCGGCGTAGGCTTGCATCTGCTGGGGTGGCTGCGGCGGATGGTAGCCCAGCAGCCACGGCTGCGGTTCGCGTCCGCTGGGCGACAGGCGCGGCTGGCTGGTCGAGAGGGTCAGCTTGACGTTGCTCCAGTCTTCCCCGGTGCTCTGCGAAATCGTGGCCAGGCGCTCCAGGTCGACCCTGGATGCGGCCGATTCGAGACTGGCGCGGTAGCCAGGTTTCCAGCCGGCATTGTCGCGCTGGTAGCTGATGGTCAGGGTCCCGGCCCTGGCCGCCGCCAGGCGCACCACCATGCTGCGCACCTCCTTTTCATGCGAATCGAGGCCGGCCAGGTCGCTTTCGAGCGCCGCGATTTTCTTGTCGAGCTCGCGCTGCTGCACGGCCAGCTTCTGGATCTTGATCAGGGCCTCGCTGGCGCCACGCCCCAGGGTGTCGAGCACGCCGGCCAGCGCCTTGCCGTTGTCCGGCCCTTGCGCCCTGGCGCCGTCGGCGGCGCCGCCGTTGTAGCGTTCCAGATAGCCCTTGACGATGGCGGCCGACTTGGCCTCGGCTTCGAGCACGGCCTTCTGGTCCTTGAGGCGCTCGATCTCGCCGGCCAGCTTCGCTTCAAGCGGGTTGACCGCTTCGCTGCCGGCCTTGTCGCGCGAGACCACGTCGGCCACGCGGATGCCGGGCGCCGCTTGCACCCGTACCGATTCGAGCTTGAAGTTGGCCGGCAAGCCGTCGATGACGACCTCGGTGGCGCCAGCGGCGACCTGGGCGGTGCGCACCACGGTGGCGCTGCCGGGATACAAGGTGACGGCCGTGACCGGGGCATTGGTGCTGGCCAGGCACAGGGGACTCGACAGGGCCAGGACGGTAAACAAAGTTGGGCGCATGGTGTGCTTTCGGGTTCGGACGAGGATGGATTGATGAGTGAAACGCGCGCTGGCGCAAAACGGGGTTAAACCGGGGTTGAACGGATACGAAAAAACGTCCCGCCCATGGTCACAAGCCTGCCAGCGCGCTTTCCCAGTAGGGCGGCTGGCCCACATGGTCGCGCAGGTAAGCGATGAACAGCTGCGCCTTGACCGGGTGCGAACGCCCCGGCAAGCGCACCGCGTGGATGCCGTCGGTGACGACCGACGAACCCTGGCTGGCCGGTCCGAACAAGGGCACCAGTTGCCCGGCGACCAGTGCCTCGCTCGCCAGCCAGCTCGGCAGGTGCGCCACACCGGCTCCGCCGACGGCCGCGTCCAGCATGAAATCGACATCGTCGCTGCGCAGGGTGCCGCCCACCGGCAAGGGCTTGTTGCGGTTGACGCCCTCGAAAGTCCACCAGCAAGCCAGCGCGCTGCGGCTGACGTAACTCATGCAGTTGTGCCCGAGCAGGTCGAGCGGGGTGGCCGGGGTGCCGCGCCGCGCCAGGTAAGCCGGGCTGGCGCAGGCGATGCGCCGGCGCGGCGCCAGCCAGGTGGCCAGCAGGTCGCTGTCGGGCAACGGGCCGAGGCGGATCGCCACATCGACGCGCTGGGCCGACAGGTCGACCACGTCGTCGTTGAGCTGCAACTCCAGTTCCATGAGCGGATAGCGGTGCAGGAACTCGCCCAGGATCGGGGCGATATGGCGCCGCCCGAACGCGCGCGGAGCGGTCACCGTGAGCACGCCGCGCGGCTCCGGATCGACCGCCGTGACGGCCGCCTTGGCTTCGGCCAGCTCGGCTATCAGGTGGCGCGCGCGCGGCACGAAACGCTCGCCGGCGTCGGTCAGCAGCACCAGGCGCGAACCGCGCACGAACAACCTGGCGCCGACTTCGGCTTCGAGCCAGTCGATCCGGCGCGACACCGACGACACCGCCAACTGCAAGGTTTTGGCGGCGCGCGACAGGTTGCCGCTGTCGACGACGGCGAGAAAACAATGCAGGGCATCGAACATGGGAACGGCTCCGGTGAGGTTTGCGCACAACGCAAAGATAGTTTGCACATTGCCATATTGTTCCGCACGGCGCAACGCTGCATACTGCTGTTGCTGCAACTTAGCATTTGCCCATCACTCTGAACGAAAGACGCCATGACTGAATTCTTCCGCACCCCGCGCACCCTGATCCTGGCGGCCGCCCTTGGCGTCGCCGCCTTCACCGCCAGCACCGTCCACGCCGCCGCGCCGATGGCCAAGGTGTCGGCCCCCGGCTACTTCCGCATGATGCTGGGCGAGTTCGAAGTGACCGCGCTGTCCGACGGCACCACCGAACTGCCGGTCAACAAACTGCTCAAGACCACCCCGGCGAAAGTCGACAAGGCGCTGGCCAGGTCCTTCCTGGCCAGCCCGCTCGAAACCTCGTTCAACGCGTACCTGATCAATACCGGCAGCAAGCTGGTGCTGGTCGACAGCGGCGCGGGCGGCCTGTTCGGCCCCAACCTGGGCAAGCTGGTGGCGAACCTGAAGGCTTCCGGCTACCAGCCGGAGCAGGTCGATGAAATCTACATCACCCACTTGCATCCCGACCACGTGGGCGGCATCGCGAAAGACGGCGCGGCGACCTTCGCCAATGCCGTGGTGCGGGCCGACAAGCGCGATGCGGACTTCTGGCTGAGCCAGGCCAACATGGAAAAAGCGCCGGCCGACGCCAAGGGTTTCTTCCAGGGCGCGCTGGCTTCGCTCAAGCCCTACATCGACGCCAAGCGCTTCCAGCCGTTCGAAGGCGATACGCAACTGGTGCCGGGCGTGAAATCGACGGCGACCTATGGTCATACGGCCGGGCATACCAGCTACGTGGTGGAAAGCGGCGGCCAGAAGCTCCTGTTGGTGGGCGACCTGATCCACGTGGGCGCGGTGCAGTTCAACGAGCCGACGGTGACGATTGCGTTCGATTCGGATGAAAAAGCCGCGCTGGCACAGCGCCTGAAAGCGTTCAGCGCCGCCGCCAAGGACGGCACCTGGGTAGGCGCATCGCACCTGCAGTTCCCGGGCATCGGGCACGTGCGCAGCGCCGGAAAATCGTATCAGTGGGTGCCGGTGAATTACACCCAGGTGCGCTAAGAACGCCCATGCGCCCCGGGTGGATCACCGGGCGCATCAGCTGTTGCACAATCAGCCGGTGCGTCCGGCTGTTTTCACGAGCGCGAATTCGTGCGCAAGAAGGTACAGGCCGCTGCACGCCGATTTCCCCGGCCCCTCTTCCCACCAGCTGGTGACGCTGATTTTGCCTTTCTCAGGAAAGTCCTCAATAGGATATTCGTTGTTGAGCATCGCCAGCGTATGCGGCAACTCGTCGGCGGGAAGCCAATCGGGCAGCCCCTGGTCGATTTCCAGTACGCGCACCATATCGCCAATCGCAACCTCGTTGCCGTGCCGGTCTTTCATTGTGTTCTTTCCGCAGCCAGTCTGGCCGCAAATGTATTGATAGCGCTTGCCGCTTGCTCCGGTACGCTCTGCAGCAGCAGATGCGGCCCCGGCAGCGCCACCAGGCGCCAGTCCGCGCACAGCGAAGCGAGCAGGCGTGCGGCCGACGCCGGCACGATCCAGTCGCGCGTCGCTTGCAGGTACAGCACGGGCACGCTGATGGCCTGTGCGCGCCCGGTGTAATCAACCACCATCACTTCCTTCAAGCGCAGGCGCAGGCGCGCGGGCGGCACCTTGTCGAGCGCGCCGCGCAGGGCTTTGCGCAAGGCCACCGGCGCACCGAAGCCGAGCAGGAAAGGGGCGATCAGGGGTGTAAGGGAAGACCACATGGGCAGCACGCCAACCAGTGGTTTGAGTGGCGCCAGCAGCGGGCGCGGATTGCGCGCAAAGGTGCAGCACAGCACCAGCCCGATCATTCCGGGTGGCTTTGACGCAGCCAGAGCGATGGCGACCGGCCCGGAGAAGGACTCGCCGATCAGCACGAACGGACGATCAAGCGGCAACTGCGCCCGCGCATAGTCGGTCAGGCCGACGTAAGCGAGCGCCGGCGCGCAAGGGTAGGAGACGACGATGGTGTCGACCTCGGCCCCAAGCGCGGCAATGAAACCGGCGAACAGGTCGCCGCTTCCGTCCATTCCCGGAAGCAGCACCACGGTCACCACCGGCAAAACTTACGCGCTGATCGCCACTGTGGACAGTTAGAAGATAACGAGACAGTTTGCACGTTTTGCCGTATGTTCGACCAGAAGTTAGTGAGACAAGAATCAGAACTTATTGAGCCAATTCTTGGCGAGCAATTTCGCGCTGAAGTATTCACCTCCGTGTCATCATTGAAGGGGAAGGACTTTCAGTTTCATGGTCGCATACCATCTGTCGTATGTCAAAAGTCGAAGCGGAAGTTTTACAATTACGTGCTGAGAATGCGGTGCTGAAAGCGCTGCTCTCTGCGCACGGCATTGCTCTGCCACAGCAAGCTTCCGAGCAAGCGGCCCACTACGCGGGCTCACCGTCGAAGGCCAATGCACTGCCTCCAGGCGCAAAGGTCAAACTCTTCCGAAAGCTCTTTCACGGCAGGGACGACGTCTACCCTGTGCGATGGGAAGGACAGCACAGCGGCAAGGTCGGATACTCCCCAGTTTGTGCCAACGAATGGCGCAGAGGCGTTTGCGAAAAGCCGAGATAAATGACTTCCCGACATGCACAGTGTCTCCGACCGCGTGGGATCAGCGTACGACTTGCCACGCCCGCGATCAGCCATTGCCATTGCTCGTCGCTCATTTGCCAGGTGGCGTCGTCGGCCTGCGGCCATACGAACTGGCCGCGATGCAAGCGGCGCAGGCACAGCCATACGCCATTTCCGTCCCAGCACACCAATTTGAGGCGCGTACGGCGCCGGTTGCTGAACACGTAGGCCGTGCCGTCGCAAGGCGGGCAACCGAGCACCTGCTGCACCAGCAGGGACAGTCCGTCGACACCGATGCGCATATCGACGGGCCGGGTGGCCAGCCGAACCAATTCGACCTGCGGCTTCATGCCAGTTCGCGCAGCAGTGCCGCCACCCAACTGGCAGGCAAGGCCGGCGGCAATGTGACCATCCAGCCGCTGGGACTACGCAGGCTCAATGCCGGTGCCGCATGAATGGATGCTGCAATCGACACTGGCAGCAGCGCCGGCGGCACGACAGGCGCAGCCAGGCGGCGCGCCCAATAATTAAGCTGCCGCTGCGGGTCGCCCTGCTCTTTGCAAAGGCGCGTTGGGACTGGCCACTCTTGCGCCATTGCGCAACCCGCTCCTCCCACATTGATTCGCGTTCCAAATTTGCCATCTCTATCTCCAAGTTGAAGATCACAGTGTGGGCAATTTATGGAACGGAAGAAAGGTGGGCGGGCTGGATGCTTACGCAGATCAGCATGGCGCACCCACATGATTGCGCCAGAATTGGATTGCGTACTGAAACGCGTCAACCGTCCTGTTCCGATATATAAACCGACATTTTGAACCGGTAAATTGCGACCAAATTTCCCCGCCCGCTGGGCTTTGAACGCTTAGCCCGCTTAGCCAGCAGCCCCCCCCAGGTAGGCCGAAAAATCTTGGAATCGACTTGAAATATGCAGCGTGACTAGACATTTGAATTTAACATGATTAATGTTGGACATTCTGCAACAGACGTATTTTTTGTTTAATTTAACTGAAGCACGGCACCGGAATCATCGTAAGGGGGGAATTTAACCTGATGGGTGCGCTACGGCGTTGCGCCTCGTTTGTGTGGCCCGTTCTGCTACGACGAACAACGCAGCCAGGGAACCGAAAAAGTGTGCAATCGACCCTGTAGCGCTCTCACCCAACTGGTGAACGGTATCGAAGCAGCGAAAGTCAATGCTCATGCGGATCTCCACATGGAAGCGCTTCGAAATTGAGCGGCTCTAGGTTTAAAGATCTCGAACATGCTGTTAGGCAGTAGCACAGTGCAATTGTAGCGGTACGGATCGTGCAGGCGTGATGATGCATTGCCAAGCGAGCTTCCAGTAAAAACATGTGCAGCCGCTATTTCCGCTGCACCAAATATAGGGCAGATGCATGGATTTTCGTCTCAGCAGCGAGCAGCAAGAAGCCGTTTCACACATCCATCGTTTTGCCCGCGACGTGTTGTCCGCCTCGGCCAGCGAACGCATCGCGTCTTCCCATTTCGACCGCAACAAGTGGACGCAGGCGTCAGAGATCGGCCTGGCCGGTTTGCCGTTGCCTCAAGAGTGGGGCGGTTCCGGCTTTGGTGCGCTCGATACCATGCTCGCGGTGGAGGCGCTCGGCCAGGGTTGCGTCGACATGGGGCTGGTGTTCTCCTTGTGTGCACACATGTTCGCTTGCGCTGTGCCGCTGTGGCGCCATGGTTCGCGCGAGCTGCACGAGCGCTACCTGTCTGGCATGGCGAAAGGCAGCCTGATTGCCGCCAATGCGATCACCGAGCCCGGCTCCGGTTCCGACGCATTCGCCATGCGCAGCAGCGCGCGGCGCGACGGCGAGCACTACATCCTCAACGGCGAAAAATGTTTCGTCACCAATGCGCCGGTGGCCGATGTCTTCCTGCTGTATGCGAAGACCGATGCGCACCAATCCTATTTCGGCATCAGCGCCTTTTTGATCCCGCGCGCAACGCCTGGCCTCACTGTGACGACCGGTGAGCGCAAGTCGGGCCTGTGCACCTCGCCCTGGGGCAGCGTCCATCTGGACGACTGCAGAGTACCCGTATGGGCGCGCGTGGGCGAGGAAGGCGCGGGCGCGACCATCTTCCAGGACTCCATGATCTGGGAGCGCGGCTGCCTGTTTGCCGCCTATGTCGGCGCGATGGAGCGCGTGCTTGCGCAATGCGTTACGCATGCGCGCGAACGTCAGCAGTTCGGGCGTCCGATAGGACACAACCAGGCGGTGTCGGACCGGCTGGTCGACTTCAAGCTGCGCCTGGAAACATCGCGCCTGCTGCTGTACCGCGCCGGCTGGCTCTACGACCAGGACCTGCCGCATGAAGAGGCGATCGCACAAAGCAAGCTGTGGGTGTCCGAGTGCGCGGTGCAATGCGGGCTGGACGCGATACAGATCTTTGGTGGCGCCGGTGTCTGCAGCGAGACCGGCATCGACCGCTTGCTGCTCGATGCTCTGCCGGCGCGCATCTTCTCCGGCACCAATGAAATACAGCGCGAGTTCATCGCACGGCACATGGGGCTGCGTTAGCCCGACTCATTCGGTTTCGCCTACGCGCCGGACACATCGCTTGTCCGTGGCTAGTTGCAAGCCAACGGTCCGGTAAAGCGGGCTTTTTGAAGGCAGCTGTTCAACCCAGGAAAAGGTAGAGACAGAAAATGGCAACGCAGAAAAGCTTCCCCAGCAAGGATTATGAAGAAGGTGCAGCGGCCATTCCCGTTGCGGACGATCGCGGTGTACGGGAAGGCGAAGCGGTCGGCGCTTGCGACGTGGTGGTGGTCGGCGGCGGGCTGTCCGGCCTCGTGGCAGCCTGGAAGCTTGCTGGCCATCGCGTGCTGGTGCTGGAGCGGGAGAGCACGGTGGGCGGCGCGGCGCGCAGCGGGCAGCGCGGTGAACTACGCTTCGCCACAGCAGGCAGCTGCTTCCAGGAGCCGGTGCCCGGTTCGGACACGGCGCAATTGCTGAGCGGGCTCGGCTTGTCCAATGCATGGCGCTCCACCGGCGACAGTCAATTCGTCCTGTTCAACACACGCCATCTGCTGCGCGGTCTGGGGGAGGTCACGCTGGGGCTGCTGAAGCAGCCGAAGGAGTTGCTGAACCCGGCGATGTATGGACTGACATGCAACTTGCTCGGCGCCGCATTGCGCGGCAAGAAATTCATCGCGGCGCCGAAGAAGCTGGGCGATCCGGTGTTTGCGGAGCTATATGCCTACCTGCAGCGCTTCCGCAAGGATGGCGGCAAGTATCCGGCGGTACCGTGGCAAGCCGGATGCGGCTGGACGCGCGAGGAGATGGAACAGTTCGACTCGATGTCGCTGGCCGAACTATTGTTCGATGAGAAAGCGCGTGCGCGGCTGCCAGCGGCGCTGGTGCCGGATGCGAAGTTCGGCCCGCTGGTGCGCGATGCGGTCGAGACGACCCTGAAAGTGGAATGTCTGTCGGCGGCGGATGTGTCCGCCTATGTCGGGCTGCACTTCCTGGTCGGCTACTTGTATGGCACGCTGGTGACCTTCCCCGGCGGGAACGGTTATCTCAGCGAACGTCTGCAGGCGGCGTTGCGCGAGCGTGGCAACTGCCGTATTGAAATCGGTGCGCGCGTGCAGTCGGTTGCGCGTGATGGCGAACGTTACCGCATCACCTTTGACCGTGGCGGCGTGCAGCGCGAGGTCAGCGCCGGCGCGGTGGTGTGGGCCGCGCCCAAGCATGCAGCACTCGATGCGGTCTCCGGTTTGCCGGCGCAGCAGCAGCATGCGATACGTCAGATCCAGCACCGCGACTACTGCATCGCGAACGTCTACCTGCGCAACGCTGCCTGGACTGAATACTTCGGCGGCTATGTGATCGAAGGAGATACCGCCGCCGCTGCGCCGCTGGCCTGGTGCCGCAGCCGCGTGTGCGTGGTCGCCAACTGGCTGGACCGCGACACCGGTAAGAAAGCCGGTGTGCTGACCTTGCTCAAGCCGGTGGCGGAACTGCTCAACCAGGGCAAACTCGGCAAGACAGATTTTGCGCAGCTGCAGCAGGCGACCTTGCAAGAAGTGTCGGAAATGCTGCAGGCGAAGGGACTATCCACTGACGAGGTGGAAGATATCCGGATCTGGCGTTGGCCGCGTGCCTTGGTGGTCGCTACGCTCGGGCAAATGAAAGCCGACTTGTTTGTGCGGGCGTCGCAGCCGGTGGGCGGGGTTTCCTTTGCGAACCAGGACAGCGTCGGCATCGGCAACCTGGAGAGCGCAGTGAGCGCAGGGTGCGATGCGGCGCAACAGGCGCAGGCATACCTGCAGCGCACGGCGGCCGATACGACGGTGGTGCAAGCACAGGGTTCCGGCCTGCATGTGATGGAAATTGCCGGCAACCCTGCGACCGGCGTGCAGCGTTTCGGCGGCAAGGCTAACTCGCTCAATACCTTGATCGGGGCCGGCTTCCCGGTGCCACGCGCCTATTGCGTGACGGTCGATGCCTGTCATGCCTTTTTGCAGGCATCCGGATTGGCGGCCTGGATCGACGGCATGGACAAGGTCGAGCGCGACACCTGCGCCGACATCCGCGCACGCATTGCGCAAGCGCCGTTGCCGCCCGCGCTGCAGGATGCGATCGTCGCTGCCTATCGCGAACTCGGTAGCGGCCCGGTCGCGGTGCGATCCTCCGCCGTCAATGAAGACGGCGATGCGCAATCATTTGCAGGCCAGTACGACACCTTCCTGCACGTGGAGGGCGAGACCGCGCTGCTCGATTGCGTCAAGCGTTGCTGGGCGTCGCTGTGGAACGAACGCGCGCATGCCTACCAGGGGCGCAACCGGGCCGACGGCGGCATCGCGGTGGTGATCCAGCAGATGATCGTTGCCGATGCCGCCGGCGTGTTGTTCACCGCCGACCCGATCAGCGGCGATGCCGGACGCACGGTGATCGAATCTTGCTGGGGATTGGGCGAGGGCGTGGTGTCGGGCCAGGCGAGCACCGATACCTTTGTGGTGGACAGCGACAGTCATGCGCTGATGGAACGGTTTGTCCGGGCGAAGCCGGTGATGTGCGCGCGCACCGCGGATGGCGTCGCGATGCAGGAGGTACCGCCGCAATTCATTGATCAGCCGAGCCTGAGCGATATGCAGGCCTCCGAACTGGCGGCCTGTGCCGCACGCATTCGCCGCCATTACGGCTGCGAACTCGATATCGAATGGGCGCTGAAGGATGACAGTATCTGGATACTGCAGGCGCGGCCGATCACGGTGACTGCTTCCATCGCCGCCAAGCTGTACGGCGACGAGCAGGAAACCAATCAGCAGGTGCGCGAGAACACGATGTTTTCGCGCATGGACACCGGCGAAATCCTGACCGGGCTGATGACGCCGCTCGGACTGTCCTTCACCCGCTTCTACCAGCA
The DNA here is from genome assembly GCF_011682155.1 of Massilia sp. CCM 8734. Lineage (NCBI taxonomy): Bacteria > Pseudomonadati > Pseudomonadota > Betaproteobacteria > Burkholderiales > Oxalobacteraceae > Massilia > Massilia sp. CCM 8734. Next base: position 21,277 of record NZ_WHJI01000060.1, on the reverse strand, counting down.
CCACGTGCACGGCCCGGCAGTAAAGACCATGGGCTTGCTCGACATCGGCAGTTCGCAGTACTACGTCGGCTACCTGCAGGGTCATGTGTACCTGAACATCTCCGCATCGGCGCGGCTGCTGACGCAATGCCCTCCCACGCACGAGCAGATGAAGTTCACGCGGCGCTACGCGACAGCCGACGTCGACTTCACGCACTACAAAAATCCCTACGGCGAACCGGTGTCCGGGTTCCAATTCTTCAAGAGCAGCATCTACTGGCTGGTATGCCAGGTGCAGAATATGGCCACTGCTGGCGGCACGGTGAACAAGATGATCGCCTTGCGCCAGCGCGAAACCGAGCGCTTCGGCAAGCTGGAGCTCGAGAAGATGAGCCTGCCGCAGCTCGATGCCGAACTGCAGCGCATCGACCGCTACTTCCTCGAATCCTGTGCTGCCTACATGCCGTTCTTCCTGCAATCGTTCGCGCTGTACGATGCGCTGGCGGAGCTGTGCGAGAAGTGGCTGGGGAACGAAGGAAAAGGGCTGCAGAACCGCATCAAGGCATCGATGAACAACCTGCGTACCATCGAGGTGACGCGTGGCGTGTGCGAACTGGCAGCGCGCGTCGAGCGCTTGCCGGTGCTGCGCGCACTGTTCCTGGAGACGCCGCTGGCGCAGTTGGCCGATACCTTGCAGCAGCATGCAGAGGGCCGCCGTTTCTGGAACGAGGATTTTGGCGCCTTCCTCACGGACTTCGGCTCGCGTGGTCGCCAGGAATTCGAACTGAGCATTCCGCGCTGGAACGACGATCCGACCTATCTGCTGCAAATCATCCGTCTGTACCTGACCAGCGATGTGCAGCTTGAATCGCGTCTGGCGACGATAGGCAAGGCGCGCGAAGAAGACACGCGCCAGTTGCTGGACAAACTGCCGCTCAAGGCAAGGATGACATTCCGCTTCGTGATCGCCGCCTACGCGAAGATGGCGGAACGGCGCGAAGCGACGCGTCCGACCTTCATCGCCGAGACCTGGTTCTACCGCAAAATCATCGTCGAGGTGCTGCGCCGCGTCGAGGCGGAGGGTGTCTCTGGCATACAGGACCTGCCGTACATCGATTTCAACGAATTGCGCGATTACGTGGCCGGGCGCAAAACGGCGCAGCAGGCATTTTCTCCGCAACTGATTGCGCGCAACCGTCAGCAGCATCTGCTCAACGAGCGCCTGAAGGAACCGCCAATGGCGCTGATCGGCGGCCATGTGCCGCAGCGCGACGATCAGGTGTTGCTGGACGCGGCGCAGGGCGACCTGCTGCATGGGCTGGGCGCGAGCCCCGGCGTGGCGGTGGGGCGCGCCCGCGTGATCACCGACCTCAACCGCCAGGCGGGCGAATTCCGCCAGGGCGAAATTCTGGTGGCACGCTTTACCGATGCATCGTGGACGCCGCTGTTCGTGCTGGCGGCCGGGGTGGTCGCAGACATCGGCTCGGCCTTGTCGCACAGCTCCATCGTGTCGCGCGAGTTCGGTATTCCGGCGGTCGTCAATGCGAAGCAGGCGACGCAGAGCATACGCACCGGCGACCTGATCTACCTCGACGGTGACGGCGGCGTGGTGCGCATCGAGGAACGCGTTGCAGATACCGACGAAGCGCTGGTCGAGCAGAGAGCGATCGCATAAACATCCGGTAGTTATCTCCGCAGATTTCAATTTTCCACTAAAGGACGAAAATATGGATATGACGGCTATAGGCGTGGTTGTTGTCACGCGCCGCCGCGAGTTCTTTGAAACCGGTTTCAGTGTGTTGAACGATGTGCGCGGCGAGGTATTCCAGCACGTGGAAATTGATGCCGACATCGACTATGCACCAGCGCAGTCGGTGTCGAACCCGGTATATCGCGAGGCGTGCGACAAGGCGGTGCGCTTCCTCGCCGCGCGTAAGGAACGCTTGGCGATCAAGGTGATCCAGGCCGACAGTCTGGAGGCGGCGTTCGGCAAGATTACCGCCGCGCCCACGCAGGGCGGCTTCCAGGTTGGCATGCTGTTCATCGATTACGCCGATCCGCTGTACGATGGCATCAGCCCGCAAGAAATCGACGAGCAGCTTGTCAGCTTCCACGCGCGCCTGCAGGAGGCGGCGGTGCCGGCATTGTGCTCGTCGTTTTCGACGGCGGTATTCACCTCGCCGCACGAGAACCGCATCCGCTACCAGCCGATGGAATACATCGAATGCATCCTGCCGTCCGACAGGGCGGTGCTGCAGACGGAGTTGCTCTGCCTGTGGATGGATTTCCTCGAACTCAGTTATGTCAATCGCCGCGCCAAGACCGACACGCGCGGCCTGCGCAGGAATACGCTGGCCAGCTTCCTGACCGGCTTCCTGTCCGGGCGCGCCGGCAGTGACTGGCTCGGTTTTTACTTCACCGGTTCGCTGGTGTCCAATCTGATCAATTGTTTTGAAGTGGAAGCGAACCGGCTTGGCGCGCTGGTGCTACGTGGACCGAGCGAACACAGCCTGGCTTGCGGCGCGATGGCCAACTGGCAGCTCTACAAGAAGCCGTTCGCAGTGATCGTTACCAGCGGCATGATCGACGAATTCCGGGGTACGCTCGCCAACCTGCGCGAGGCGCGCGCCAAGGGCTTCATCGTCTGCGCGGAAAACCGTGCCAGCCAGTGGTTTGCGTTCCAGGGCACGATTTCCCGCGACGAGGATACGCGTGCGGTGCTGCAGGCGCGCGGCATTCCTTATGTGTACATGGAAGACGCCGAGAATATCGCTGAAGACCTTCGACGCGCGGTGGCGCTGTACGACGCAGGGCAGGGGCCGGTGGTGCTGTTGGCGACGCAGGCAGTGCTCGACGCCGGCGACGAACTCGATCCGGCCCTGTTTGCACCTGCGGTCAACGCGTGCACGGCAGCGCCCGACGAGGCGGTGCAGGATGTTTTGCAGGACGTGATGCAGATCATCAACCAAGGGCCGGAACGGCTGCTGTGGCAATGCGGGCCGATGGATGAGGAAGAACTGGCGTTGACCTTGTCGATAGCGGAGCGTGCCGGCATCGCGCTGACCGACTCCCTCACCCATCCCGGTTCGGTGCCGAAGTACCGCGACGGCAAGCGCATTCCAAATTACCTCGGCACGCTGGCAGTGTACGGCTACAGTCCGCGCGTGTACAACTACTTGCATACCAGGGACAAGCTCAATCCGCAGTCGCAGCAATGCCTGTTCTTCATGAAAAGCAAGCTTGGGCAGGTCAGTACGCCGTTTTCGGAAGGCCGGCTGGCGCGCAAGCTGAGAATCGTGCAACTGACCCGCAACGCCGCCCACATGTCGCCCTTTACCGACCACGGGCTGGTGATGGACTACCGTAGCTTCCTGCGCCATGTGGACCGCCACCTCGACGTGTCGCCGGCCTTGCGCGAACGCCGCTGCCGATTGATGGCGTCGGTGGCGGACACGCCGTCGGATGTGGCAAGCAAACTGCCGGCGACACCGATGAGCCCGAACTATTTTTTCGCGCGCCTCAATCACCTGGTGGAAAAGCTGATCGTCGAGCGCGCTTACGACTACACCGGCCTGTACGACGTCGGCCGCTGCGGCATCTCGGCGATCCGCAATGTCGCGCGCACCCGGCGCGGCTTTTCCGGTTGGTACGGACGGGCGCTGATGGGTGATGCGCTGCAGGCCACGCTGAGCGTGGCGTACACCAGCGGCACCAACGTTGTCGCCTTCATCGGCGACGGCGCCAAGGGCCTCGTGCCCGACATCCTGCCGAGCTTTATCGAGAACGCGCTCAATTATCCGGACCGCATGCGCAAGAACTTCACCGTCTTCTACTTCATGAATGGCGGCCACTCGGTGATCAGCACCTACCAGGAGCGCATCCTGTTCAACCGCACCTCGCGCCAGATGCGCCTGGTGAACCTGATGTCCGCGGACTGGGAAGAAGACATCTGCGGTCTGGAGGTCTGCGCGCGCACGCTCGACAGCTTCGACGCCGACATGCTGGCCGAGGCGCTGCAGAAGCCGGGGCGCATCAATCTGTTCTCGGTGGTGGTTGGGCATAACAACGAAGGCGACGGGATCAGCCTGGCGACGGCGACGGGATGGCAGCGCGACGAGATGCAGATTGAGCCGGCTGCCGTGGCGGACGATGTGCCCTTGATCGCGTGACGGCGGCTAAATGAATGATCCCCATATGAAACCAGCATCAGGAAAAACAATGAAATTTGGATTCATCGCACACCCGACCTCGGTCGGACTCAAGCGTTACGTGAAGATGCTCGACCTGCTGCAGCGTCAATCGAAAGACCTGCAAAGCGGCTACCAACGTGACTTGTGGCGCCGCGAAAACATGGTTCCCTTCGTCGACTTCGGCCAGATCCGTTCCGCCGCCGGCGCCACCTGCGAAGGCATCGTGCACTACCTGCCGCTGACCGCCGATGAAATGCTGGCGTCGGCGCGCGAGGTGCAGGAACGCATCTTCGAAGGCATCGACACGCTGGGCAAACAGGGCGCACACCTGGTCGGCCTCGGCGGCTTCACGTCCATCATCGGCAAGCGCGGCCTGGTCACCGCCGAGCGCGCCAGCCTGCCGGTCACCAGCGGCAATTCGCTCACGACCTATGCCGCTTACAAGGCCCTGCTGCAGGTGTTCGAATGGCTGCAACTGCGCCCGCAGGATGCACAGGTGGCGATTGTCGGTTACCCCGGCTCGATCTGCCTGTCTCTGGCGAAACTGCTGCTGGCGCAAGGCTGCCGCCTCGACCTGTTGTACCGCAGCGGCAGCGCCAGTCGGGAAGAATTGCTGGAACACCTGCCGGCGAAATGGCATGCGCAGGTAACGCTGCGCGACAGCATCGACGACTGCTATGCGAACAACCGCCTCTTCGCATCGGCTACCTCGTCCGGCGACGTGATCGACGAGGCGCGCCTGCTGCCGGGTTCGATCGTGGTCGATATTGCCTTGCCGCGCGATGCGGTCCGCAGCACGCCGCCACGTACCGACACGCTGGTGATCGACGGCGGCTGCATGACCGCGTCGCCGCAGGTGAAGCTGGGCGGGGAATCATTGAACATGGCGATCAAGCAGCAGATCAACGGCTGCCTGACCGAGACCATGGTGCTGGCCTTGGAGGGGCGCGCCGAGTGCTTTTCCATCGGGCGCACCTTGGAGCCGGAAAAGGTGCTGGAGATCGGTGCGCTGGCCGAGCGGCACGGCTTTTACGCATTCCCGCTGGCGTCCTGGGGTGAGCGCATCAATGAGAAAATCATCAGCGGCCTGGCTCGTTATCACCGGCGCCAGGAGTCCGCTGCGGCACCCGCCGATAGCGGCGAACAGCGTCGTACACAGACGCTGCAGCGCTACCGCAGCCACATCAATCCCATGCTGGCCGACTTCCTCGGCATGCAGCGCTGCGATCATGTGTTCGATCGCGCCGAGCAATGCACGCTGACCGATACCGAAGGCCGGCAATTCCTCGACATGGTGTCCGGTTACGGTTGCCTGAACCTCGGCCACAATCCGCGCATCGTGACCGAGGCGATCCGCAAGTTCCTGACCGATTCGACACCCAACTTCGTGCAATACGTGTCGTTGCCGCAGGAGACCGCAAAGCTGGCCGAGCGCTTGTGCGCGATTACGCCCGGCGAATTCGAGCGTGTGTTCTTCAGCAACTCCGGCACCGAAGCGGTGGAGGCGGCGCTGAAACTGGCGCGTGCAGCCACCGGCCGCACACGCTTCGTGTACGCGGAAAACAGTTACCACGGCAAGACGCTGGGCGCCTTGTCGGTGACCGGCCGCGAAAAGCACAAGAAGCATTTCCGGCCGCTGGTGCCGGGCTGTGTCGGCGTCGCTTTCGGCGATCTCGAGGCATTGCGCAGCGAATTACTATCCGAAGAGGTGGCGGCCTACATTGTCGAACCGATCCAGGGCGAGGGTGGCGTCCAGGTACCGCCGGCCGGTTACCTGGCGGCGGCGCAGGAGATCTGCCGTCAGACCGGCACGCTGTTGATCGTCGACGAGATCCAGACCGGGCTGGGACGCACCGGCCGCATGTTCGCCAGCGAGTGGGAAGGACTTGAACCGGACATTATGGTGCTGGCGAAATCGCTGTCGGGCGGCTTGATCCCGATCGGCGCCACGCTCAGCACCGCGCAGGTATGGGATGCCGCCTACGGCACCATGGGCCGTTTCCTGCTGCACACATCCACCTTCGGTGGCTGCAACATCGCCGCAGTCGCCGGCCTGGCCGCGCTCGACGGCCTGCATCAGCAGGGTCTGGCCGAACGCGCGGACGAACTCGGCACCTACTTCAAGGCGGAGCTGGAAAAAGCCACCGAACACTATCCGTTCATCGCCGAAGTGCGCGGGCGCGGCCTGATGCTCGGCATCCAGCTCGACAACGATTTCGCGGGCGCGGTGGAAGCCTGCGCACGCGAATTCGGCACGCGCCTGCCGGGCGACTGGCACCTGACCTACCGTTTCTTCCCCGATGAAGTGAAGCAGCACCTGGCCGCTGCGATGAGCAAGATGGAAGAGTCGCTGGCCGAGATGTTCTGCATGCGCTTCGTCACCAAGCTCAGCAATGACCACGGCATCCTCACCTTCGTCACGGCCAATAGTTCGACCGTGATCCGCATCCAGCCGCCGCTGGTGATCAGCCGGGAAGAAATCGATCACTTCGTGCGTTCGTTCGCGACCGTCTGCGAAGAAATGTCCACTTTCTTAAATTAATGGGAACCGCAACATGGAAATGAATAAAGAGCAGATCGTTGACTTGATGATGGGGTTTTTCAAGACCAAGACGATTACTGCCGCCCTGGAACTTAAAGTCTTCGACGCGCTGGAGCAAGGCCCGGCAACGGCAGAAGCCATTTGCGAGCACCGCAAGATTCCGCTGCAATCCGGCAAGCGTCTGCTGATCGCCTTGACTGCCATCGGCCTGCTGGCGAAGGAGGAGGATCATTTCCGCCTCACCCAGGCTGCGCGCGACTACATGGTGAGCGGTTCAGCGCAATGGCTGGGCTGGCTCGGTCGCCATATCGATACCTTCCTGTATCCGCTGTGGTCACATACGGCGCAAGGGGTGCGTGAGGACAAGGATCAGCGTCAGGCGGCTTTCGGCGATGACCGCAGCTGGTTCAGCATCCTGTACCAGAACCCGCAGGATGTCGTTGATTTCCAGGAATTCCTCGGCATTTTCGCGAAACCCTTTATCGAGGGCATGCTGCAGGGATTCGATTTTTCCGGCTACAGGAAATTCATGGATATCGGCAGCGGCATCGGCACCTTGCCAATGGCTGTCGCTGCGCGCTATCCACAGCTTGGCCTGAGCATCTGCGAACTGCCGCAGGCGACCAGCTTCGTGCGCGACAAGATCGCCGAAAACGGTTATGCCGACCGCATCAAGATCGTGGCGGGCGACGTCATCGGCGGCACCATCCCCAAGGGGGAACACGACCTGATTCATCTCGGCTGGATGCTGCACGACTATGCGCCGGACATCCAGATGCAGATCCTGCGTCACATCCACGAGGCGCTGCCGCCGGGCGGCACCTTCATCGCCAGCGAGACACCGTTGGCCGATGACGAAAGCGGCCCACTGTTCACGTCGCTGCTGTCGATCAACATGCTGGTGTCCACTGACGGCGGCATCGAATCGACCTGCGCGCAATACCTGCAACGCTTCACAGAAGCGGGCTTCGTCAATGCCAGGGTGCAGGCGATACCGGGGCCGCGCACCTTGTTCATCGGCGAAAAGCGCAAATAAGCGCGGCTGTCAGAACCCTGAAACCATCATCTAGCGAGAGAACACCATGTTAGGAAACAAGCTTCTTGCGTATATCGCGGAGAACTACCTCGGCGGCGAGTCCCAGCAGTTTGCGCTGGACACCCCCTTGCTGGAATTGAACATCATCGATTCCAGTGCCTTGTTCGATCTGGTCGACCTGCTGCGGCGGGAAGCCGGCGTGACAGTGCCTCTGAAGGCGGTCGTCCCGACCAATTTCAAATCGGTGCAGCACATGCTCGATCTGGTCGAGCGCCTGCAAAGCGAAAGCCGGCCGGCACTGGCACAAGTAGCGGGGGTAGCATGATGAACGACCAGGTAATCGACCACATCGCAACGCCGGACGCGGGACTGCAGGCGTATGTGCTGGACATGTTCCAGACCCACACCGGCTACGCACGCGCCGACCTCGTGCCGGATGCCAATTTCGAGAGCGATCTCGGGATCGACTCGGTGACGCTGGCCACCACCCTTGCGGAGCTTTACAAGGCACTCGGCCTGTCCAGCCGGCAAAATCCGCAACACACAAGCACGATTGCGCTCGTGCTGGCGCATATCGGGCAATGCCTGGAACAGGACGGAAAGACGCTTGCCTTGCCGCAGCGACCCTGCGTGCCGGAGCACGCAGCCGATGCGCTGACGACGGCGGTCATCGCCGCCTACAGCCGGCACACCGGTTACAAGCCGGGCGACCTCGTGCCGGATGCCGGGCTCGAGAGTGATCTCGGCATCGACTCCGTTACTCAGGCAGCCGTGTTGTCCGAGCTTCCCAAGTTGCTTGGGATTGCCGCCCTCACCTTTCCCGCAGGGTTGACCAGCATTGCACAGGTCATCGCGCATCTGCGGCCTCTCGTGCAAGCGGACATGCTGGAACCGGCAGCGCCGGCAATGGCAGTGCCGCCGGCGACGGAAGAAAAGAAGTGGTCGGAGTTCATCGACAACCTCAGCCATGCTGACGCCAGCGCGCTTTCCGTGGCGGCAGAGCCGACAGCGGACGACGCTCGTACGATGAGGGATTTCGTCCACATCCCGCATCGCGACCTGTTCCATAAGGCCCGCGAGTTCAATACCTTCTATCAGCGCAAGCAGCAAGAACAGTTGTACTGGTACGGCATGCCGCTGGAATCGCGCTGCAGCAACCGTGCGGTGATCTACGACGAGGTCAGCGGCAAGCGCCGGGAATTCCTGATGTTTGCGTCGAACAATTACCTGGGCCTGGCGAATCATCCGGAAGTGATCGAGGCGATCGTCAAGGGCGTGCGCGAATACGGCGCCACGAATACCGGCTGCCGCCTGATCGGCGGCACCAATGTGCTGCACATGGAACTGGAGCGGCGGCTGGCGAAGCTCAAGGGCAGGCAGGCATGTATCGTCTACCCGTCCGGCTATTCCGCCAACCTGGGTTGCATTTCCGCGCTGGCCGGGCAGAACGATCTGATCTTTACCGATGCGCTGAACCACATGAGCATCCAGGACGGCTGCAAGCTGGCCGGCGCAGCGCGCAAGATTTATCCGCACGACCTGGACGGACTGGAAAAAATCCTGCAGAAATATGCCGACCACGACGGCGGCAAGCTGATCGCCACCGACGGCGTGTTCAGCATGCACGGCGATGTGGTCGACTTGCCGCGCCTGGTCGCGCTGGCGAAGCAATACGGTGCGCGGGTCTTGGTTGACGATGCGCATTCCACCGGTGTGCTCGGCCGCACCGGTTCGGGCACCACCGAGCATTTCGGCATGAAGGGCGCGGTGGACCTGGAAGTCGGCACCATGAGCAAGACCTTGGCTGGCGTCGGCGGCTTCGTTTGCGGCGACGAGGAGGTGGTCGATTACCTGCGTTTCTATTCGCATTCCTATGTGTTTGCAGCGACTATCCCGGCGGCGGTCGCGGCCGGCCTGATCGCCGCGATCGACGTGATGGAACGCGAGCCGCAACGCATCAGCAAGCTGTGGCGCAACGTCCATCACTTGCGCGGCCATTTGCTCGAAGCCGGGTTCGACCTTGGGCATTCCGCCAGCGCGATCCTCCCGATTGTGGTCGGCGATGATCGCAAGACGCTGGAATTTGGACGCGCGGCGCGTGCACGCGGCATGTATTGCCAGACCGTGGTGTTCCCCGGCGCCGCTGTCGGCGATGCGCGTTTGCGCATCAGCGTGAGCAGCGAGCACACGGCCGATGATCTCGATGAGGCGGCGCAGATACTGGTCGATGCGGCGAAGGAGGTGGGGGTGGCGGTGCGGGGATAGGTTTTCAGGTGAAGGACTGACGGTTCCTCCCCCTCTGTAAGGGGGAGGTGCCCTATCCCGGATAGCAATGTGCGTGCACGGGAACGGCAAAGGACCGGTGACCCTCTTTTTTACAAAGAAGTGAAGCCCCTCAATCTAATTGACAGAAGAACATGAGCACTCCAACCTTCACCCCAGTCATTGATTACCTGCGCACCTCCGCGCAGGAACATCCCGATCGTCTTGCATTCGTTGATCCTGACGACATCAGTTATGGACAGTTCTACCAGGCCGTGCGCCAGCGCGCTGCACATTTTGCGCGCCATGGAACACAGCATGGCGACCGCGTCGCCATCTGGCTGCCGAAATGCCAGGACTATGCGTTGTCGCTCCATGCGGCGATGGAAATCGGCGCCGTCTATGTGCCACTGGACGGCACCCAGCCGGCGGAACGCGCAAGGAAAATCCTGGACAGCGCCGAACCGACGGTGCTGGTCACGGATGCCGCACATTTCCGTGCGCTGGACGGATGGCAGCGCGATACGCTGAAACTGGTGCTGATCGTTGATGATGTGCCTTGCGCTGATGCGCCGCTTGCTAATACTGCGATCATGAAGCTTGCCGCACTACAGCCGTCGGTCGAACTGCCGCCACCATTCGCCGCCGGTGTGGACGATCTCGCCGCCATCCTGTTTACCTCCGGCTCCACAGGCGTGCCGAAAGGCGTGCAGATCAGCTACGGTAACCTGCACAGTTTCATCGCTTGGGCACTGGCGGAATTGAAGCTGACGCCGCACGACGTAGTCGCCAACCATGCCGGTTTTCATTTCGACCTGAGCACCTTCGATTACTTCGCCGCCGCTGCAGTCGGCGCTGCGGTATGGATCGTGCGCGAGGACGAGCAGCGCGATCTTGCGGCGCTGATCGCCGGCATCCGGCGACACAAGGTCAGCGTCTGGTACAGCGTGCCGTCGGCACTCGCGCTGCTCGCTGGCAGCGGCGAGCTGACATCCGAGGTGACTGCATCGTTGCGCCATGTGCTGTTCGCTGGCGAGGTATTCCCGATACGGCAACTGCAGGCATTGAAATCCTGCCTGCCTGCGGCATGCGCGCTGTATAACCTGTACGGCCCGACCGAGACCAACGTCTGCCTGTACTACCAGGTGCGCGACGATGACATGGCGCGCGACAAGCCAGTCTATATCGGCAGCACGCTGCCCGGCGTGATTGCGGAAATTGTCGACGCAGACGGGCAGCCGGTCAGCGGCGAACGTGCGATCGGCGAACTGGTCGTTTCTGGCGCGTGCGTGACGCCTGGCTACTGGCGCCGGCAGGAACCGGCCGCTCACGTCAACCACCTGCGCGGGCGGCATGCCACAGGCGACTTGGTCGGCATCGAGAACGGCTTCCTGTATTACCACGGCCGCAAGGACCGCATGCTCAAGCTCAACGGCAACCGTATCGAGCTGGGCGAAATCGAAGCGGTGCTGGGCGCGATGCCGGGTCTCGCGGAAGTCGCGGTCGTGGCGGCGTGCGCGGGGGATACGCAACACCTCGTTGCCTATTACACGCTGCGGCATGCCGGCGCAAGACTAGGCGTGCTCGATATCAAGAGCTACTGCAGCGCCCGCCTTCCGCGCTACATGATCCCCAGGCTTGCCCGGCAACTGGAAGAATTGCCGAAGAATGCGAATGGCAAGATCGACTACCGCGCGCTGGAGCAACTGACTGGCAGCACCAGCGACAGCGCAGCCATGCCGCATGCGGACAACCGCAACGACATCGTCACCGCCGATGCATAAGCCGCCGCCTTTCGAGCCGATCGCGATCGTCGGCATCGGTTGCCTGTATCCACAGGCGCGCGGCAAGGATGCGTTCTGGCGGCAGCTGCAGGCGGGGGAGTCTCACTTTGCGCCGCTGCCGCTGGCACGTTACTGGGACACTGACGGCAACGTGCGCGAACAGTTGCGAGGATGGCACGGCGCCTTTTTCGACGAGATGGAATGCGATTTCAAGCGCTTCCGCATTCCGCCGGTCTACCGCAAATCGGTATCGCAAATGATGTTGATGCTCTTGCAGGTGGCGGACGAGTGCGTGCGCGATGCCGGGTATGACAAGCGCGATCTGCCGCGCGATGACGTGGCCGTTATGTGCGGCACCTGCTTCGGCTTCGACAGCACCATCGCCAACGCATTGAAGGTGGAAGGCGTGCGGCTGGCGCATGAACTTGCTGGCAGCGCAGAGGAATTTTCGCGCCTGAAGGAGACATTGCGCGAGCGCTTCGGTTCCTCCTCGCATGACCGGGTCGGCGAAATGGCAAGCAGCATTCCGGCGCGCATTGCATCCTTCCTGTCGCTGCGTGGTCCGGTGCAGTCAATGGAATGCGCGGATGCGACCGGCTACGCGCTGCTGGAGGCGGCCAGCCTGTCGCTTCACAGCGGCCAGAGCAGGGCAGTCATCGTCGCCAGCGGACAACGCATCGAGAGCCTTCTGACGCCGTTGGCACTGGCAAGAAAGGGTTTTACCGGCGCCTGCGGCGGCCACCCTTTTGCGCAGGACGGAGCAGGCACGCCCATGGGCGAAGGCGCCACCGCGCTGCTGCTCAAACGCTTGTCCGATGCGCGACGCGACAACGACCGCATCTACAGCGTGCTGCGCGGCATGGGTGCGGCAAGGCAGGACGTGCCGGGGGCATTGGCGTATGCAGTTGATGGCACGGCGGCGTTCCATGTGATCAATGAAGCTTGTGCACAGGCGGACGTGACGGCGGCGGCGCAACAGTATATCGACTGCGTGCTGCCCGGCATCGGCAGCCAGGCGCCGCAGTTGTTGAGCGTCTTGAGCGATGCCTGTGCGCAAGGCAAGCATCAGCCGCTGCACCTTGGCGCCAGTGTCGCCACATTCGGTCATACCTTTGCCAATGCGGCACTGGCCGCAGTAGCAGGCAGCAGCCTGGCCTTGCACGAAAAAACCTTGCCGCAGATGCGCAGTTCGGCAGCGCTGCATGCGCGTGCCGGTATGGCGTATCCCGGTGCTGCTATTGCCTGGCCTGGCGACGCGCCGCAGCTTGCCGGCGTCTTTGGCAGTAGCCTGACCGGCGTGCAATGGCATCTGCTGCTGTCGGCACCCGACAGTGCCAGTCATGCATTGTCGTCCGATATGTCGCCTGCGCAAGAACAGCAGGAAGCGATTGCGATCGTCGGCATCGGCGGTGCCTTCGGTCCCTGCAGCAATAGCGCCGACTTCGCGCAGCGCCTGTTCGACGGCCTTGATGCAGTGCAGCCGCTGCCGGAAAACGTGCTGCCGCGCTCCGCCTATTTTGGCGAAGGCGAGGCCGGTGTGCTGTCGAGCTATGCGCAATACGGCGCTGACCTCAAGCAGCGCGAGCATTACGATGCCGGTCTTGCCGCATATAGAATATTCCCGAAGCGCGCTGCCGCGCTGGATATCGCGCAAAAGCTGACCCTGCATGTCGCCGCCGAAGCACTGGCCGATTTCGGCCTGGCGCACAAGCGCGGCAAGCTCGGCCGCACCGCGGTGATGGTCGCCTCCAATCTCAGCCTGGGCCGCGAGCGCGAACTCGCGTGCCGGCTGCACGGGCCTGAACTGGTGCGCACCTTGGGAAGCGTGCCCGATGCCGGTACGGCGGACAAGGGCATCGATCATTTCACGCTGGACGGCTACCTTGCCAGCGGCAGTGCGGCACTGGTGTCGGCCTGCTTCGGCCTTGCCGCGATGCCGGTCGCGGTGGAAGCGGCCTGCGCGTCGTCACTGGCGGTGTTGAACAATGCGGTGCTGGCCTTGCGTCAGCATCGCTACGACCTGGTGCTGGCCGGCGGCGTCGAATTGCCGGCCAACCTGCGCGATCTGGTGCTCTGTTCGTCGCAAATGATGCTGTCGCAACAAAGGATAGCGCCGTTTGCCGAGCATGCCGACGGCTTCTCGCCGGGCGATGGCGCGGCGCTGTTCGTGCTCAAGCGGCTCAGCGATGCGCTGCGCGACGGCGACCGTATTCATGCGACGATCACCGGCGTTGGCGGCTCCGCCGATGCAGTGTCGATGACCGCGCCCGATCCAGACGGGCAGGCGCTGGCGATGCGCCGCGCCTTCGCGCAGGCCGGCTATGCGCCAGCGACCGTGCAGTACGTCGAAGCGCACGGTACCGGCACGCGCCTGGGCGATCTGGCGGAACTGACGTCGATCGGCAGCGTGTACGGCGGCGCGCGCGCAGTGCCGCTGCGCATCGGTTCGGTCAAATCCAACATCGGTCATACCTTCGCCGCCGCTGGCGCCGCCGGCTTGCTGAAAACGGTGCTCGCCTTGCAGCGGCATGCGCTGCCGGCCACCTTGCTGCGCCGCCGGATCGATCCGCAGTTGCCGCTGGCGGGCATCCCGGCCGAACTGGTGACCGCCAACACGCGCTGGGATGCGATCGACGGCAGCCGGCGCGCGGCGGTCAGTTCCTTCGGCACCGGCGGCATCAATTACCACCTGCTGCTGCAAGCAGATGACAGCGTTCACTAACCACGGGAATCTCACATGCAATCCATCGTCCATAAAATCCGCCTGCTTGACATCGGCCATGCGCAGGCTTTCGAAAACTGGGTACTGGACACCGACTATGCGACCTGTCCGGAATTGCCGAGTGTGCGCAGTTTCGACGTGTCCCGGGTCAGTAGCGCGCATGATGCGCCGTTCCACTATATCGAGGTAATCAAGGTGAGCAGCAACGAGGCATTCAAGCGCGACATGGGCAGCGCGAGCTTCGCGCGGCTGGTGCAAGGCTTTTCCACGATGGCGGAAGTGGTGGAGGAAGTCGCCGGCACGCAGCTCGGCGCCGGTTACCGGGCGCCTGCATGAGCGGCATTGCCGCTATCATGTTGCCTCAGACGGAAACGGCTTGCACAGTGGGCATCGGTGACTGCGTTGTCAGCGCAGTGTCGGTCGACGCGGTAGCGCGGCGCGAACATGATCATGCTTACCTCGCACGCATGTTTGGCAATACCGAGCGCGAGCGGCTGCACGGATTGCGGCTGGCCAAGCGGCGGCGCGAATGGATGGCCGGGCGCGTCGCCGCCAAGGCCGCATTACAGCATCTGCATGCGCAGGCCGGTACCGAATCGCCGTTGCATGCGCTGGTCATCGGCAACAGCAGTGCCGAACACAATCGCGGCCAGCCGGAGGCAGCCGGTGCCCATGTCAGCATCAGCCATTCGCAAGGATATGCGGTGGCTGCGGCCAGTGCTTATCCGGTCGGCATCGATATAGAGCGTGTGAGGCCGTTTCCGGATGCGGCACGCGAGATGGCATTTACTGCGCATGAATTGCGCGTCAGCGCCGCCGGCGGCGATGCCGTCCGTACCGCGGTCTGGGCCTTCAAGGAAGCCTTCATGAAGGCACACGGAAAAAGCATATTCGGCTGGTTTGCCGACATCGAGCTGGAAGCAACCGGCAGCGACGGCCGCTTGTCATGGCGCCTGTCGCCGCGCCTGGTGGCACAGTTGCCGAGCAGCCAAGGATCGCAGCTGAGCGGCTACGGCGGGCTGATCGGCGATTACGCGCTGGCGCTGGTAGGACAGTGCGTCTCACACGGTACGGATACGGGACGTTGATGGAATTTGAAGAAAACCTGCTACAAGCAGTCGACATTGCGCGCCAGGCGCCGTCTTCGCACAACTGCCAGCCATGGAAGCTGGTGCACATCGAAGACAGGCGGATGCGGGCGCAACTTTTGCCGGCACATGCATGGCCGGAGCACGGGCAGTTGCTGCTGCTGGGCATCGATCGCAAGCGTACCTTGAGAGCCTTACCCAGTCTTGCGCTGGAAATGCAGCTCAGTTGCGGCATGTTCCTCGGCTTGTTGAGCGCGGCCTTCGATGCGCTGGGCTTTGACTGCAACTGGCACTGGCTGGATATGCTCGATACACAGGCCCCGGCAGCCATGCCGTTCTTGCAATCGCTGGAACAAGGGCATGGCTGCCGGGGCCTGGTGTTGCTTGCTCTGCAGCCGCAGTGCGTTCCAGATGCCACGGCATTAGCCGGGTTGCAAGACAGCGTCCGGCAGCGCCGTACGCATCGCGCGCCGTTTGCCGAGGGCAGTTGCAGTGACATGGTGCTCGCGCAATTGCTGGAACGGCACTGGCCGGAACAACTGACCGGGGACCAACTGCATATCCAGATGGAACGCAGCCCGGCCTTCATTGCCCGTGCCGCCGATTTGGTACGGCAGTTCGCGGCGCTGGACTTCTCCAGCTACCGCGCATGGAAGGAAACCTACCGCTACCTGCATTTCGATCCGCGCAAGCCGGCCGAGGACGGTTTTTATCTGCATAGCCTGATGGGACCGATGTCGCCGCTGCGTACGCGCATCATGCAATGTGTGCTGGCGCCGGAGCTCATGCAAGTGCTGCGCATCGTGCGCGTGCCGCATAAGATGGCGGCGCAACTGGCGGCGCTGGTAGAAGACTCAGCGCAACTGCTGTTGTGCAGCCTGCCGTCGGACGACCTTGCATCGCCGGTGATGGTCCAGGCCGGCGCGCGCCTGATGGAAGTATGGCTGAACGCGCAGCGGCTCGGACTTGCGCTGCACCCGCTCAGCGTGATGCTGCAGCACGACCGGGCACGCGGCGAACTGCAGCGCCTGGCCGGCGGCGACCGGCGCATCGTTTTCTTCGCGCGCCTCGGTGCGATCAGGCAGCGGCACGGCGAATGCCTGCGCAGGCCGCTTGCCGCCATCATTGAAACCCACGGCGAGACAGTCTGATCCTTCCGCCAAAAGTAAGCGGTAAGCCCGCGGCGTTATGTTCATCGGCCAGCATGGCCAGCACAATCTCCTCACGGTCAACAACACGGGGGAGCCATGAACCAGCAAGCATCCACATCAACCAGGGCGCAAGGAGAGTCTGCATGGCGTGAGCGTCTGTCGCGCCATGCTTGCAGCGGCAAGACGGTCGAGGCTTCCTGCCGCTCATCGAGAAGATGGCCCGGAAACACAAGCGCCCGGTCGGCTGCAGCTGGCGCATGGATGAGACCTACATCAAGGTCAAGGGCGTCTGGAAATACCTCTACCGCGCCGTCGACAAGCAGGGCAAGACCGTCGACTTCCTGCTGACAGCCAAGCGCGACATGGCTGCGGCGAAGCGCTTCTTCGACAAGGCCATGAGAGCGAACGGCGATCTGGACAAGGTCGCGATGGACAAGAGCGGCGCCAACAAGGCGGCGATCGATGCGATCAACGCCGGCCGCGACGTACCGATCCTGGTGCGCCAAATCAAATACCTCAACAACATCGTCGAGCAGGACCATCGCGCCATCAAGCGAATGACCAGGCCGATGCTCAACTTCAAATCGTTCCGGTCTGTCGGCTCCGTGCTCGCCGGCATCGAGCTGATGCACATGATTCGAAAGGGTCAGTTTGCCGTCGATGACGCTTCGCCCATGTCATTCGCCGACCAATTCTATGCGTTGGCAGCACAAGTCCGTCCAGTGTAAGCCGGGGCCATGCTCAGCACGAAAAAATCCGGGCTGGGCTCAACAACGCGACAGAACCTAGTTACGCCGCCCGGCACGTCGAGGCGCTGAAAGTGCCAAGAACGGAGACAACGAGTGAAATCGTTGAGGCGGTGATGTTCATCTACGGTGAGCTCCTGGCAGGCCGTGAACCCTCAGCCGACGATCTGTCATTGCTGTGATAGGCCACCGGCAATATTTTATGATGACGGATTTCCTTTGTTCGTCCTGCACCGGGCGAAGATCTCATATATCTTGTCCATGATTGTTCCTTTCGATGGGGAATGAACCTGTTAGACATCTCTGCTGTTCAGTAGTTCAGCGCGGTTTTCAGCGCCTGGCGGTTCATTTACGGGAAGAATCGGGGATCGTAAATCCAGCGCTTTATCGTGGTGGCGGTAATCGCGGCCGCGTCGCTGTGCTGAGGGTTGATCAACACATTGTATTCGTCCGGCACAATCACGGAAGGCACTAGCAACAGGGCGGTGGTACCGGAGGCGGCCCACCGGTCTCCCGCATTCCTAGCGGTCAGACCGGCCGGAATCGCGTCCCATCCTCCGGGCAGTGGGGCGAGTGCCTGGCGTGCATCCCATACGATTTCGGGGATGTCGATTCGCACAAGATAGCGATTGAACGGGAGCCCACCGTTGCTCAGGTAATGCACCGTTTCGAGTGTAGCCAAGGCGATATTGGAGGCGCTGTAGACCAGAGGCGTACCTTTGCTGTTCCAGCGTCCGCCCGACATTTTCGCGCCGGTACCGCTCAGGTCATCGGCAGTGTACGTGGGCGCCTCGACCGCGATACGCCAGACAGCCACAGTCATGCGTATGCCCCGCTCTGGCTCATCGAGAGTAATTCGGCCACAAGCTTCTGGCCCTCGAACGTGTCCATGTAGCTGGCCGGGGTCGCGCCGGCCAGCGCCGGCAGCGGTTTGGACAGCCAGTTCGACACCCAACGTGCGGCGTCGAAGCCGGAGGGGTCGCCAGACTGTTCGATCATGGTCTGTACCATACCGATCAACGTTTCAACGCCGAGCACCCGTTCCGACTCGTCCTTGGAAAGCACCGTCGCATTCTTTTCCTTGCGGCTGATCGTTGCGCGGGACAGGCCAAGGCTCGACAGCAGATTCTCCTTGCTCATGCCCATGCGCAACGACAAATTACCAATCATAGACGCGTCAATGCCCTGCCGGATCACTGCGATTCGTTCCTGGGGATCAAGACGGTAGAGTTGCGTGCCCTCAATGGTAACTGTACGCTTGGACGTTGCTTTCACTCCGACGAACGTACCGCTGGCAGCTGACCGCGCCACCTTGCCAGCGGTACGTCCGGTCGGTACCGCTGGTTTTGCTTCTACTTTGGAACTTGACATGACCGTCTCCTTTGAGACTATATTATAGATCAAATGAGGCGAGCCGCAAGCGTCGCGCGCAAAGTTCTTGCGTAGGCTTTCCTACCGTCTGGGGCAAATTGGATCCGTTTGCTCGGGCGGGTATAACGGGTGTACAGTGTGCAGGATCGACGAGCAAGGAGACCATCGTGGGCGATCCGAGGGCAGTCTTCATGGAGCAGGCGCGTAAGCTGATCGTCAGGACGCCTGGCCACCCGCTGCGCAACCTACTCGACGCCGAGGGCAAGTGGCTGGCTCGATTCACCTGGACCAAGGCCGGCGAAGTGTCGCCCGCAATACAAGCCGGCCACATCAAGAGCAGATGGGTGGGCGGCGAGCGGCTGGCCCTGCAAGACGCCCACACCAACCAGCTTGAAGGCAACGTTGTCGAGACGCAGGGCGGGTGGATCGAACGCGAGGCCGTCGACATCGGCGGTGTGCCAGTCGAGAAGGACACCGCCATCATGCTGGAGGCCGATCCGGAAATGAAAATCCCGCAGGGAACCGTGGCCGCCGCCCACCCCACGAAGGGGTGGATCAGCGGCGACAAGCTCGGCAGTGGCAACAGCTTTGGCGGCCTGGGCGGGGCCGGGTTTGTGATGTTCTGGGCAGTGGTGGGCTTCATCGCGGACAACGTGGGGTTCGGGCTGTTCATGGCGGCGATGGCATCCTTTGTCGTGGGATGCCGTTGGGTGTACACGAAACTCATTGGCGGAGTCCACTGGCCTGCCTGGCCACGGGTTTCGCCTCCTCCCACTGCGCCGCGATCTTCGCAGACACCCTCGTGGACGCCGCCCTCACAGCCCATGCGTGGGACGACTGTGCCGCCGCATCAGCAGGCGCCAGCGGAGCCCTTTCCACCACAGCCGGCGCCCGCCCCACAGCATTCCGCGGCCCCACCGCCGCCGTCGCCTGCCGGGCCGCCACCGGCGGAACCGTTTCCCTGGACCCAACCCTTCCAGCCGCCCGCCTGGAGCCCGCCACCAGAGCAGCATTCCGGGATGCAGCAAGTCTGGGAAGCTGGGCCGGCGCCAGCTCCAGCGCCATCAGCGCCATCACCCGCAGCCCCGCTACCGCCTTCGATGCCCGAGCCGACTCCTCCAACGCGAGCACCGTCACCAACGCCGGAGCCTGCAGTCCAGTCTCCTTCGCCAACTGCACCATCTCCACCTCCAACTGCACCATCTCCACCTCCAACTGCACCATCTCCACCTCCAACTGCACCATCTCCACCTCCGCCGGATTATGGCGGGTCTGGCTATACCGGTGGTGGCGGCAGGGGTGGCGGCGGCGGATCGACGGATTCGTATTGATTGGAGTGGGCCCTGCCTCGCGCTTGTTTTCCCCTGGCGCCGCCTGGCGAAAAAGGAAAATCTGCTGGTCTGGTCGATGCTTCGGGTTGGGGTTTGAGGTGCAGTGGAACGTAAAACACGGTTAAGCCATCGGGCCAGTCCTCGCAACGGCGGGCAAGATAGCAGGGCGAAGCAGTGGGACATTTCGCGGCCGGGAGTCTCCCGCCAAGGTGGCACAACGCGTCGGTCCGCCATGCGGATACGGGCCAGACATGTTTCCATGAGTGCAACCAAGTCCTGACGTTTGAGCAGCTGCTCTCTGAAAATGACAGCTATCGCGTCGGCAGCATCTATGAACTCATCTTGACCGGCCAAGCCCTTAACCCAATTGTGCGTTCCGTTGAACCTTAAACCCCAGCTTGGTGCGTCAGGTCAAATACAGCGGCATCACCCCCCTGTGTCAGACTAGTTGTCGCCTCTAGATTTCATCCAAATAGAGGCAGATATGAGATCAAGGCATTCCCCGGCATTTGTAGAACAAGCACTGGTCAAGGTATTCTCTCGCGGCGGCAGGAGCGTGCAGGCAGTCGCGGACGAGATCAACGTCAATTACCACACGCTTAAAAATTGGATGGTTAGGAAAGTCGTGATAGAGAAGAACGCCCCGGCGGCGAAAGAGAAGCGACCACAGGATTGGAGCGCCCAGGAGCAATTGCTGGCGTTGCATGAAACCCATGGCATGCTTGGTGAAGCATTGAGCGCGTGGTGTCGCGAGCACGGTATTTTTCCTCACCATTTGACCGAGTGGCAAGCGGCATTTTGCACGGACAGGAAATCGGCACCAGCGGATTCAAAAGCGCTGCGTTCCCTGAAGGACGACAACGAGAGATTACAACGAGAGGTGCTCCGCAAGGACAAGGCACTGGCGGAGGCGGCAGCGTTACTGATCCTGCAAAAAAAGTTCCGGGCCCCCCCCTGTGTCAAACTGTTGTGAGACAACTTCATCAGTCTAATTAAGGAAGTTGGCACACATATGGAATTGAACATGACAGCAGCATCACATCCGTCCGACGTTTCGGAAGCGGCAGCAAGTACT